>DAINSR010000061.1:1563-10173 GCA_036741255.1 Flavobacterium sp. | reverse complement strand
AATACCATTAGTAGTGTTAAAGTTCCCATAGGTGATTTTAAAAAAATATATGCCCTTAACGAAAAAGTAGAACTCCCTTTTTTGAGCTTAAAAATTTCACAAGATTTATTGAATAGAAATAATTTGAAGCAGGAATTTTATATTCGATTTAAAGATTTTAATGAAACGGTAGCCGATTATAAAACAGTTGAGGTAGAATCAGAAACAAAAGGGACTTCCATAATAAAAATTGCACACACTGGCACTAATAAAATGCGATTAGTAGATTTTTTAAACGCAACGGTTAATGTTCTCAAAAAAAGTCAGTTAGATAGTAAAAATCAGTTTGCAACTAATACAATTAATTTTATAGATAGTACTTTAATAGAGGTTGAAAATCAAATGAATGTGGCTGAAGATGAGTTAAAAAACTTTAGAAAAGACAAAGATATGTTTTTGCTAGAAGAAGGAGGTTCTGCCATGACTACTAAATTATCTCGCTATGATGTTGAAAAAGACGTTGTTGATAGAAAATTAGCCTACTATAACTTATTGAAAAATTATTTGGAAAAAAATAACGATTATGCAAAACTTCCCGCACCATCTGTTGCAGGTATTGAAGACCCAAATGTTGTAGCAAATGTTGCCCGTTTAATAGAACTTTCAAAACTAAGATCAGAAAAAGCATATGCTGTAAAAAATGAAAAATTATTTCAAGATTTTGATGTTGAAATGGACGCTTTAAAACGTGTACTTTTAAATAATATTTCTAGTTCAAAAAGTGCAATGCAAGCCGAACTTTCTTTGCTCTTAAAAAATATTAATAATGCCGAAAATACAATCAGTAAATTCCCAGATCAGCAACAGGATTTGATTAAATATACTCGAAAATTTAATTTAAAAGACAACATATATACCACCTTTCTAGAAAAAAGAAGTGAGGCAGACATTATAAGAGCATCTAATCTTTCTGATATAGAGTTTATTGATACTGCAAAAGACACGGGCGATGGCTTGATTGGACCTAAAACGGGAGTTAATTATATTTTAGCTTTTTTAGTCGGTATTGGACTGCCTTTTATTGTTATTTTAGGACGATCTGTATTAGATACATCTATTATTTCTACATTAGATATTGAAAAGCTAACTAAAATTCCTATCATTGGTGTTGTAGGTAAAAATACAAATAGTGGTAATTTAGCTGTTTTTGAAAAATCAAATTCTCCACTAGCAGAATCTTTTAGGGGTATAAGATCTTCTTTACAATTTATTTACAAAAAGGAAAAAATTGATGGGTCAAAAACAGTGATGCTAACCTCATCAGTAAGTGGTGAAGGCAAAACATTTTGTACTATGAATTTGGCAACAGTTTTTGCCATGAGTAATAAAAAAACAGTTATAGTTGGGTTAGATTTAAGAAAGCCAAAACTATTTGACGACTTTAAGATTGATAATATTACTGGTGCTGTAAATTATTTAATTGGTCAAAAAACTATTGATGAAATAACCCAAAAAACAGATATTCCAAATTTAGATTTGATAACATCTGGCCCTATACCTCCTAATCCTGCCGAATTAATTATGAGTGATGCTATGGGAGAAATGATTGTTGAATTAAGACAAAAATATGATTATATTATTTTAGACACCCCGCCTGTGGGCTTAGTTTCTGATGCCTTAGAATTAACTCAATTTTGTGATGCCACTTTATATGTTGTTAGGCAGGGAGTTACAAAAAAAGGAATGCTGTCTGGGGTAAATGAAAAACATAAACGAGGCGAGTTGCAAAACATCAGTATTTTATTTAATGGCTTTCAAAACAAATCACAATATGGATATATGTATCAGTATGGCTATGGAACTTATGATGAGTCTGTAAGAAAAAACAATTTTAAAGGTAAAATTTTACAATGGTTTAAAACAAAAAAATGGAACAGCTAACAGGAAAAAAAATTCTTATAACTGGTGGGGCAGGTTTCATAGGTTCAAATCTCTGTGATTACTTTTTAAATAATAACAATCAAGTAATATGTTTAGATAATTTTGCAACAGGTTATAAACATAATATTCAACCGTTTTTAGAGAATAAAAACTTTCAGCTTATTGAGGGTGATATTAGAAATTTTGAAATATGCAAAAAAGCAGTTCGGGGCGTAGAGTTTGTTTTGCATCAAGCGGCCTTAGGTAGTGTACCTCGTTCAATAGCAGATCCAATGGCTACAAATGAAGTAAATATTTCGGGCTTTTTAAATATGCTTGTTGCAGCAAGAGATGAGCAAGTAAAACGATTTGTATATGCTGCCAGTTCCTCAACTTATGGAGATTCTATAGCATTACCAAAGGTAGAAGAAGTTATTGGAAACCCATTATCGCCTTATGCCATTACAAAATATGTAAACGAATTATATGCTTCTATATTTAGTACAACTTACGGATTAGAAACTATTGGATTGCGTTATTTTAATGTTTTTGGAAAAAATCAAGACCCAGAGGGTGCTTATGCCGCTGTAATTCCTAAATTTGTAGCACAATTAATACAGCATAAAAGTCCTGTTATTAATGGTAATGGAGAATTTTCAAGAGATTTTACATATATTGACAATGTCATACAAATGAATGAAAAAGCATTGTTGACAACAAAAAAAGATGCAATAAATACAGTTTATAATACCGCTTGTGGAGAGCAAACTTCTTTAAATCAACTGGTTAGTTATTTGAAAGAATATTTAAGTTCATTTGATCCAAAAATTTCTAACGTTGAGGTTCTTTACGGATCAAATAGAACGGGCGATATTCCGCACTCTCTTGCAAGTATTGAAAAGGCTAAACGATTATTAGATTATAATCCTCAATACTCTGTTAAAGATGGTTTAAAAAAGGCTGTTGCATGGTATTGGGAAAATTTAAAATGAAAATTCAGTGCTTATTTGATATAATTTATATTAGATTTTGCGAAAAAAAATTAAGAAAGCATAAAAGTAAAAAAAATGATTAAAAACATCTGTTGTATTGGTGCAGGTTATGTTGGGGGTCCCACAATGGCTATCATTGCTCAAAAATGTCCACATATAAAAGTTACTGTTGTTGATTTGAATGAAAAACGAATCGCAGACTGGAATGATCCAGATGTATCAAAAATTCCAATATACGAACCCGGATTAAGTGAAATTGTAGCAGAAGCTCGGGGTAGAAATTTATTTTTTTCAACTCAAGTAGATAATGCTATTCAAGAGGCAGACATGATTTTTATTTCTGTAAACACTCCCACAAAAACCTATGGCGTAGGAAAAGGGATGGCAGCCGATTTAAAATATATTGAACTTTGTGCCAGACAAATTGCTCGTGTGGCACAATCTGATAAAATTGTTGTAGAAAAATCTACTTTGCCCGTGCGAACAGCTAGTGCCATCAAAAGTATATTAGACCATACAGGCAATGGGGTAAAATTTCAAATATTATCTAACCCCGAGTTTCTGGCAGAAGGAACGGCTGTAGAGGATTTATTAGCTCCTGACAGAGTTTTAATAGGAGGAGACACAACTGAAGACGGACAAAGAGCAATTCAGTCTTTAGTAGATATTTATGCTAATTGGGTGCCAAAATCACAAATTTTAACCACAAATGTATGGTCTTCTGAATTGTCAAAACTTACAGCCAATGCCTTTTTAGCTCAGCGTGTTTCTTCAATAAATGCCATGTCTGAATTGTGTGAAAAAACAGGTGCTGATGTTAATGAAGTAGCTCGTGCTATTGGTATGGATAGTAGAATTGGTTCTAAGTTTTTAAAATCATCTGTAGGCTTTGGAGGTTCTTGTTTTCAAAAAGATATTTTGAATTTAGTTTATATTGCAAAATCTTATGGACTCAATGAAGTAGCCGACTACTGGGAGCAGGTTATCATTATAAACGACCATCAAAAAAAACGTTTTGCAAAAAACATCATCAAAACATTGTATAACACAGTTTCAGGAAAAAAAATTGCTTTTTTAGGCTGGGCATTTAAGAAAGATACAAATGATACTAGAGAATCAGCCGCCATTTATGTAGCCGATGATTTATTAGCAGAGCATGCTAAAGTTGTGGTTTATGACCCAAAAGTAGGCGAAAACCAAATATATTATGATTTAGATTATTTAGAAACAAGAACTGCATCTGAAAATAAAAATGGCTTGCAAGTAAATACAAATCCTTATGAGGCTTGTAAAGATGCTCATGCCATAGCTATTTTAACAGAATGGGATGAGTTCAAAAGTTATGATTGGCAAAAAATTTACAATCAAATGCAAAAACCAGCTTTTGTGTTTGATGGAAGAAATTTACTAGAGAAAAACAAATTAGAAAAAATAGGGTTTGTATATCAGGCTATTGGCTCATAAAATATAAACATGGCTCATAAAATTGCAATTATCGGATTAGGATATGTGGGGCTTCCGTTGGCTCGTTTATTTGCTACCAAATATAGTGTAGTAGGTTTTGATATCAATGCCCATAGAATTGATTTACTCAAACAAGGTATTGACTCAACGCTTGAGGTGGCACAAGACGAATTGCAAAAAGTTTTAATTTCGCAACTATCAGAAAATGTGGGGTTGTTTTGTTCATCAAATCTTGAGGATATTAAAAATTGTAATTACTATATTGTTACAGTTCCAACGCCTGTTGATAAAAATAACCATCCTGATTTAACACCGCTCTATAAGGCAAGTGAAACTGTGGGCAAAGTTCTTAAAAAAGGCGATGTAGTTGTTTATGAATCTACGGTTTACCCAGGGGTAACGGAGGAAGAGTGCGTACCAGTTTTAGAACAGATTAGTGGATTAAAATTCAATATTGATTTTTTTGCTGGATATTCACCAGAGCGAATTAATCCTGGTGATAAAGAACACACGGTGGATAAAATTTTAAAAGTAACCTCTGGATCAACCCCTCAAGTAGCCCAAGAAGTAAACGATTTATACAAAAGTGTTATTGCGGCGGGTACACACTTAGCTCCTTCAATAAAAGTAGCAGAGGCATCTAAGGTCATTGAAAATTCGCAACGTGATATTAATATTGCATTTGTAAACGAACTTGCAAAAATATTTAATCTCTTAGATATTAATACACAAGATGTATTAGAAGCTGCAAGTACAAAATGGAATTTTCTTCCATTTAAGCCTGGATTAGTGGGAGGACACTGCATTGGTGTTGACCCATACTATCTTGCACAAAAAGCACAACAAAAAGGTTATCACCCTGAAATTATTTTAGCCGGAAGACGATTAAATGATAGTATGGGCGAATATGTGGCTTCTCAAATTGTAAAATGTATGATAAAAAAGGATATTATTGTTAATGGTGCTAAATTGTTGATGCTAGGCATTACTTTTAAAGAAAATTGCCCCGACGTTCGTAATACAAAAATTGTTGACGTAATAAAATCTTTGCAAGAATATGGTATTGACGTTTCTGTTTATGACCCTTGGGCAAATCCACAAGAGGTAGTTGATGAATATGGTATTTTAAGTTCTCAAACTGTTCCAAACAGTTTATTTGATGCAGTGGTGCTGGGTGTGGCTCATAATTCATTTTTTTCGTTACCCCTTGCAACTTTATTGAATAAGAAGAGTGTAGTTTATGATGTAAAAGGAGTTTTAAAAATTGATGTAGATGGCAGGTTGTAATGTTAAAAGTTGCTTTCTGTAAAAAAATGGAATATCATAACATCCCTCAAATAAATTGAAGATGTATTAAACTTACTTTTTTCAAATTAAAATTATATAGCAACTTATCAAAATAACAAAAAAACACATTAGTTTTACGCTTTGAATTTTGCTGGACAAAATGAGTAATTAGAGTAATAAATGTAGAAACAATACTATTCTATTTTTTATGCAATCTTAAAAACAAACTATGAGTAACTATTTATACATTGCAGGAACAATACTATTTACTGTTTATGGTCAGATAATATTAAAATGGCGATTATCAAATTTGAAAGTTGAATTACCTGAAGGTATTTTAACAAAGTTTGTATATGTAACCAAATTAATTTTTGACCCATTTGTCTTCTCAGGATTTGTATCTGCTTTTGTGGCCTCTCTTTTTTGGATGGCAGCCATGACTAAGTTTGAAATAACAAAAGCTTATCCGTTTATGAGCATTGCGCCTGGTTTAGTATTTTTGATAGGAGTTTATTTTTTGGGGGAACAGTTTAGCTGGGGCAAGGTTGCTGGGTTATTATGCATTATAATTGGCACAATAATAACTGTAAAATATTAATTATGGATGAAATACCACATATTTCAATTGTGAGTCCGGTTTACAGAGCTGAAAAAACGCTAAACGAATTGGTTGTAAGAATTTGTCAAACAGTATCACAAATTACTCCTGATTTTGAAATTATATTAGTAGATGATTCAGGACCAGACAAGTCTTGGAGTATTATTGAAGAATTATCAAAATCAAATAGCTGTGTAAAAGGTATAAAACTCAGTCGAAATTTTGGGCAGCATTATGCTATTACAGCAGGATTAGATAGAGCAAAAGGAGATTGGATAGTTGTTTTAGATTGTGATTTGCAGGACCAGCCAGAAGAAATCTTGAAATTATATAAAAAAGCTCAAGAGGGTTATGATGTTGTTTTAGCGAGTAGATTTGCTAGACAAGATAGTTTTTTAAAAAAACTAACTTCTGTGATTTTTTATAGAACACTTGGTTATTTAACAGGAAGTAAACATGATGAAACTATTGCAAATTTTGGAATATACAGCCACAAAGTAATTCAATCTATCGTGAGTATGCGAGAGTCTATTCGTTTCTTTCCTTCAATGGTAAAGTGGGTAGGCTTTAGCACTACAAAAATCAATATTGAACATGCAGCAAGAGCTGATGGAAAATCTAATTACAATTTAAAACGATTGTTAAATTTGGCATTAGATATTATGTTAGCCTTTTCTGATAAACCTATTAGACTAGTCTTTAAAAGTGGCATTTTAATTACTCTTTTTGGTATTTTGTTTTCATTAATTACACTATATAAATGGTATAATAATCATATATTTGAATTAGGTTATACAAGTCTCATTATATCAATATGGTTGCTATCTGGGGTTATTATCTCAACCCTTGGTATTGTTGGTCTGTATATTGGTAAAATATTTGAAGGTGTAAAAAACAGACCTATTTATATAATTGATAAAACCACAAATTTATGATACAAAAGTTAGACTGGGATAGTCATTTCTTTGGTTTTGAAGTAGGTTTATTTCATGTGCAAGATGTTAATTTTGATATTGAATCTTTTAAAAAACAAGCTGATTTTTTTAAACTTGTCTATATTTTTAGTGATAATAGATTATCTGATATTAGTAATTTTGAATTAGTTGATCAAAAAACAGTTTTAGAAAAAACTATTGATTTATCTTTAAAAAATAATGATTCAATAATTTCTTTCAATGCAAAAGAGCATGATTACGCACAACTTTTAGATTTATGTTTTTTAAGCGGTAAATTTTCTAGATTTAGAATTGATAGTAAAATTCCGTCAACAAAATTTGAAGCTCTTTATAAATTGTGGATAGACAATAGCGTTAATAAAACATTTGCATTTGATACTTTAATAAAAATTACAGAGAATAATATATCTGGTTTTATAACCATTAAAAAAGTTAATCAAGATGTTTCTGAAATTGGCTTAATAGCTGTTAATACAAATTATCAAGGCAGAGGCATTGCAAGTGAATTATTAAATCAAGCGCAGTATATTTCACTAAAAAATGGCTTTAAAACAATAAGGGTCCCCACACAGTATGATAATAAACCCGCAATAAATTTGTATCAAAAGACGGGTTTTCAAATAGTAAACACCACTTTTGTATATCACTATTGGAATATATAAATCATGGCAAATAACTCCTCAAATGTTTTTAACATAATTAATAAAACAAAGCAGTTTGTATATCATTCCGTTTTTTTTGAGAAAAAATCTGAATTTGTTTCTATGCAAAAAACGAACAAGATGAGTAGTGGTGTTAAGGTTTTATTATCATTGATGTTTTTATACATTGTTGTATATGCTTTTTTAACGCCATGTTTTGATAGTGGAGACGATTTTGTAATGCAGTCCATTGCTTCAGGCACATATACAGGAACTCCAGACGAACACTTGGTTTTTATTAATGTCATATTAGGCTTTTTTCTTAAATTTTTATACACAAATACGCAATTTATTAATTGGTATATAGTAGTGTTAGTAGGGTTACAATTTATATCTCTATATGTTATTTTCCTTTATTTGAAATTAAAAAATGTAAATTTTTTTATAGTAGTTACAAGTTTATTCATAGCAATCTATTTTATACAAAATATTCAGTTTACAACAATTAGTGGCTTATTATGTTTAGCAGGGATGCTTGTTTTGAATGCTTCACTCAATCATTGTAACATAAAATTTTTAATAGTTAGTTTTTTCTTTTTATTTCTTTCTAGTTTGTTAAGACTTGAGATGGCATTATTGGTAGGCTTGTTTTGTGTAATATTTATGCTAATAGAACATAAAGAAAAAATTGTAACTATGATTAGAACAAAAAAAATGATTGTTTTTGTAGTTGTTTCATTGACTTCTCAGCATTTGATGGCCGCCGATGGGGA
>DAINSR010000061.1:0-1553 GCA_036741255.1 Flavobacterium sp. | reverse complement strand
TGTTTTTGTAGTTTCAGTCATATCAAGTATAGTTTTAGCAAGTTATTTTAACTACAACTATTATCAACAAAATAAAGAGTGGAGTTATTTCTATGAGTTTAATTCCGTTAGAGGCTTAATTAATGATAATAGAAATTTAGATTATTATATTAATAATTCAGATGATTCAGAAAATATTAAGGCCGAATTGTTTTTAATAAAGTCTTTTCATTATCCACAAAATTATGATATTAAACAGCTAAAAATATTAAAAGAAAAAATCAGCGGTTCTTTCAAATCCTTTCTAATTAACAATTTAAAAAATTCAATTAGCAAATATTCATTTTTTTTATTTTTTAGTTTGGCATTTCTTATATATTTTATTAGTAAGCAAAAGATATGGCTATATTATGTTCCCTTACTATTTTTTATTTTATTTTATTTATATATGAACTATGAACACATTGTTAAAGAAAGAATATATATGATGTTAATTTTTATATTATTTATTTATACACTACCAAAACTTAATAACATTCAAATAAAATATATTTTATTTTCTACCTTGATAACTATGATTTTTTCACCATTGCTTTATGACAAAGCAGTTGCAATTTATATGTCAAAAAAAATTAGCAGCATAGAAAATACCACTTCAAGAAATGTGCAAAAAGTAAGATACAACACGAAACAATTTGTTAATAGTAAAAACAACTTAGTTATAGAATTAATACCAACAGGGTTTGATGGTAATCCCATAAAGTTATTTTACAGAAACCAAAATGTGAATAAATTCAATTTTGGGTGGTTGTCAAATTCCCCCATTTTAATACAACAATTAAAAAACCGTGGCATCAATGTAAAACAAAACTTTGGGGTTTTTGGCAATGAATTGCTTGAAAAAAATATTTGCTTTTATTCTAATCCAGAACAAATATTAATTTTAAACAAAAGTTTAATTCACCTAAAAAAACAGCTAAAACCTGTCGACGATTCTTCAACACTCTATAAAATTATTAATTTATGATACCATTTAACAAACCACACCTTACCGGAAAAGAAACACACTATATTTATGAAGCTGTTAATAGTGGTAAAATATCTGGAAATGGCATTTTTACGAAAAAATGTCAAGCTTGGTTTGAAGAAACTTATGGTTTTAAAAAAACTTTGCTCACCACATCATGTACAGACGCATTAGAAATGGCCGCCATTTTAGTAAATATTCAGCCAGGTGATGAGGTTATTATCCCAAGTTACACCTTTGTGTCAACTGCCATTGCATTTGTGCGAGAAGGTGCAAAAATTGTGTTTGCAGATTCTTGTTCTAATAATCCCAATATTGATGCTAATGTAATTGAATCTTTAATAACCCCAAAAACAAAAGCAATTGTGCCTGTTCATTATGCAGGAGTGGCTTGCGATATGGAAAAAATTATGGATTTAGCAAAAAAATATAATCTTCTAGTAATTGAAGATGCTGCTCAAGCCATTGATAGTTTTTATACCTTTTCTGATGGTACTAGAAAAGCACTAGGCACTATTGGTCATTTATCGGCTTTCTCGTTTCATGA
>DAINSR010000060.1:3335-10261 GCA_036741255.1 Flavobacterium sp. | reverse complement strand
CTGATTATAAAGCTTTTTATAACGAATTGTATCCCATGCAATTTGAAGAACCTTTATTTAATATTCACTTAAATGTGGACTATCCGTTTAATTTAACGGGAGTTTTATATTTCCCAAAGTTATCTTCTGATTTGCAAATGCAAAAAGATAAAATTCAGTTATACCAAAACCAAGTGTTTGTAACGGATAATGTAGAAGGCATTGTTCCAGAATTTTTAACAATGCTAAAAGGAGTTATCGATTCACCAGATATTCCATTAAATGTGTCGCGTTCTTATCTTCAGGCAGATGGAAATGTAAAGAAAATATCAAACTATATTACTAAAAAAGTAGCTGATAAACTCAAATCTTTAATCACTGAAAACCGTGAGGATTTTGAGAAAAAATGGAACGATATTAAAATTGTTTTAGAATATGGTATGCTTTCTGAACCGAAGTTTTATGAAAAAGCAGGGGCATTTACATTATACCCCTCTGTTGATGATGTGTATTACACTCTTGATGAATTAAAAGAAAAAATAAAAGACAATCAAACCGATAAAAATGGTAAACTGGTTGTTTTATATGCGGCTAATAAAGAAGCACAACATAGTTATATTGCTGCGGCTAAAGAAAAAGGATATGAAGTGTTGCTTTTAGACAGTCCGATTGTTTCTCACTTGATTCAAAAACTTGAAAGTGATAATGAAAATCTCACTTTTGTTCGTGTTGATGGTGATGTGGTTGATAAATTAATTCAAAAAGAGGAAACACAAATTTCTAAATTGTCCGATGCAGAAAAAGAAACCTTAAAATCATTGATTGAAACTGTTGTTCCTAAAGAAAAATATAGCGTTCAACTAGAAGCCATGGATAGCAGTGCTGCTCCGTTTATGATTACTCAACCCGAGTTTATGCGAAGAATGAAAGAAATGAGTCAATCTGGCGGCGGCGGAATGTTTGGTATGGGTAATTTCCCCGAAATGTATAATTTAGTTGTAAACAGTAACTCTGCTTTTGCAACATCATTACTACAAGCAGATGAAACAACGCAGACAAACTTAGTAAAACAAGCACTTGATTTAGCAAAATTATCACAAGGTTTATTAAAAGGTGAAGACCTGACCGACTTTGTAAAACGCAGTTTTAATTCATTAAACTAACGTTTTATATCAGATAAAAAAGAGGCTACTTAAATGTTAAACTATTTATTGTCCTTTTAAACTTGTTTCATAATCTTAAAAAATTGATAAATCAATTATTTTAGAAATTGAAATAAGTTCGACTTGAAAATGTAATAACTTTTAAACAGCCTCTTTTTATATTATTTATTTAAGGCATGATAAGCAATTAATCCATCAATTGGTCTTCGTAGTGCATTACCCATTATATAGCCTTTTTTAGTAAGTATAATTTCTAACTCTTCTTTTAAATAAAAAGCAATAGAACCCACAAAATGAACAGGAACATCTTTGTATTCTTCAAATTGCATGACATAATTTTTTACAAATGATTTGAGTTCGCTTTTAATTATTTTTTTACAAAATGGTTCATTTTTATGTTTGATAAGAAATTTTGCAAAAGTGGCTAAATAAGCATTTGGATTTGGTTCTTTATATAGCTTATTTTTGATATAATCAGCATCTAAGTCAAATTCATTTTCAAATTCTTTAGCTAAATTAATGGGCATTTGATTGAAATAATAACCTCTGAGCAAATGTCTTCCAAAGCGATTTCCAGAACCATCATCCATGGCAATATATCCTAAAGATTGCACTTTTTGATGAAGTACACTTCCGTCAAAAAAACTACAATTAGAACCCGTTCCTAAAATACAAACAATAGCCTTTTCATTTTTAGGAGTAGTTGCATAAACAGCGGCATAAGTATCCTCATGAACGTTAATATCGGCATTACTAAAATAAGTCTTAAAAACCGTAGCTAAATAACTACGCATCCTTTCAGTGCCACATCCTGCACCATAAAAATAGAGATGAGTGGCTTTTTCTTTGTTTTGAGAAATATCAAATTTATCTTCTAGCCGTTCAATTATTTGTTCCTTACTCAACACTTCAGGGTTTAAACCGAGTGTTTGTGTGGTAAAAAGTACTTTTCCTTGATTATCAATGGCAATCCAGTCTGCTTTTGTGGATCCACTATCTACTAATAATTTCATCTCTTCTTTGATTTTGGAACTTCTATTTATAATTTACAATATATAATTCCGTTTAATTAATTATAACTTCAAATGCTGTTTATTCTATCAATACAAATCTAAAACTTTATTAATATAAATTCAAAAAAAGTGAATGAGATATTTGAATAATTAAAATTAAGGGAGAGAGGCTATAAAAGTATGTTTAACATCAATTTGAAAAAATAATTAGTCCAAATTTTGAATATTGGATTTTTTTTATTGTGTTTTTGGTTTAAATAATAAATCATTAAAAACATCTTTACCAAAACAAATTAAGATAAAAGAAAGTATATACGAATTATGTAAGCTTCAAAAAAATAGTATTTCAATGATTGAAAATCGGATATATGTTTTGATTGAAATAAAGAAACATGAAACAACAGAAATTTCAAAAATAGCTGTTGCTTACATTGTTAGTGTAAACCAAAATAGTGTGCAAATATGGTGTTCTATGTATATCTCTGGTGGCATTGATGCTATTTTGAGTAATCAAAAAAAAGACAGTCGTCCTTCGGTCTTGACAAAGGAGGAGCATCAAAAGATTGAAGAAAAATTAAAAGATTCTAAAAACGGTTTGCGAGATTTTACGGAATTACAAAATTGGGTTGAGCAAGAGTTTGATAAAATAATTTTGTACAATACTCTGTTCAAGTACAGTCAACGTCATTTTGGTGCCAAAGTAAAGGTTGCTAGTAAAATTCAGGTATAAAAAGATGAAGAAGCTGTTGATACTTTTATACCCAAAATACAGAAAATATAGCACTTATTATTCTATCTCCATATAGTCCAAAATTAAACCCTGCCTAAAAAATGTGGCTAACTTTAAAAAAACTTTTACAACAGGCTTTTAAATCTTTAGACAAGTTAAGTGAATTAATTGATGAGGTATACAAAACCGCCACCAAAAATGCTGTAAGACCAATTTGTGCCTGTAATTACATTTTTGACTCTTTTTGGACTAAATAATATTTTATGTTAATATGAAACACCTTTTAAAGTTAGATTATCTTTTTCAATGGCATCTATTGCATCGTCAATGTCTTGACTAATTCTAGGTAGTTTGGCTCTGTTTGTAACGATTTCCAACAAGCCGCTTATGATGGCACATAAAAATACTCGTATTAAGGAGCTAAACGCTCAATCTTCCAGGAATAATCATCTAAGAGTGTGTAGCGAATTCTATCATGAAGACGATTAGGTCTGCCTTGCCAAAACTCAACAGAAACTGGTTTTACTATAAATCCGCCCCAATTTTCAGGTCGGGGTATTTCTTTGTTTATATATATTTGTTCTAAATCTTTGAGTTTTTCTTCTAAAAAAGATCTGTTAGGAATAACACTGCTTTGAGGTGATACAACAGCTCCTAATTTACTGCCATCTGGACGAGATGCAAAATAATTATCAGACTCGTTGTGAGATACTTTTTCTGCTACTCCTTTTATAATAACCTGACGCTCAGCAACTGCCCAAAAAAATGATAAACAAACCTGAGGATTTTCTTGCAACGCTTTTCCTTTTTCTGAATTATAATTAGTATAAAAAATAAAACCTTCTTCATTAAATTTTTTGAGCAGCACTACTCTATTTTTTGGAAAACCATCTGTACCAATGGTAGAAATTGTCATGGCATTAACCTCTCCTGCATTTTCATAAGATTCTACCTCGTGAAACCACTTATTAAACAAGTTAATAGGATCTTCTGGAACTGACGATTCTAAAAGTTCACTCTTTTCATACGATTTTCTATAAGCTCCTAAATCTTTCATAATACATTTTTGCTTTAACTTTTGAATTATTTTGACGCTAAATTTTCAATTAGATCAATTGTAATTTTGCATTTATAACAATCCGATTACTGAATTTCTGCACTCAAACCAGCCTCTAATAATAAGATGCACTGCGGTTTAAGTTCATCTAAACATCCTGTTTTTACCGTACACTTCCCTTTATAATGAACTAAAATTGCACACTGCTCTGCTTGTTCGTTTGTATGTTCACAAACTCTTATGAGCGTTTCAATAACATGGTCAAATGTGTTTACATCGTCATTAAATAACACGATTTCATTAGTATTTGATTCTTTTTCTAAAACACTAACATCTTCTTGTATTTGTTCTTTAGTCATGGTTTAATGAAATTTATATTTGAAAATATCGAAACTAAACTCAAAAGACTGAAAATTCTAAATTAAAATAGAAATTTCTCTACTAATTTAAGTATTTAAGTGATACCCAATTATTTTTTTCAAACTTTTTAACAAATGATAAACCATGTTTCTGGCACAATTCATTAATAACTTCTACATCTTGAGTGTAGAAACCACTAAAAATAATGATTCCGTTTTTATTTAACGATTCTACATACTGTTTCATGTCGTTTAACAAAATATTTCGGTTAATATTTGCCAATATCAAGTCATATTTTTTATTGTTCAGTAGCGATGCATCTCCCTGATAAACCGTTATTTGAGAACAATTATTCCGGGCTACATTTTCAATAGAATTTAAGTAACACCAATTGTCTATGTCAATGGCATCTATGGGTTGAGCTCCTTTCATTTCGGCTAAAATTGCTAAAATTGCAGTTCCACATCCCATATCTAGTGTTTTTAAAAGAGTTACATCTGTTTCTAATAAATGCTGAATCATCATGTGTGTGGTTTCATGATGTCCTGTTCCAAAACTCATTTTTGGCTCTATAACAATATCAAAAAGGGCTGTCGTTTTTTGATGAAATGGTGCTCTAACATGGCAAATACCATCAACGTCTATGGGATCAAAGTTTTTTTCCCATTCTTCATTCCAGTTTATCTGATTAATTTCTTCTACGGTAAATGAAATTGAAAATTCGTCATTATCTAAAATTGAAACACCTTCTAAAATAGTATTGCTCCATAATTCTTTCTGAACATACGCAGAAATGCCCTCCTCTGTTTCTAAATAACTTTCAAAGGCACTGTCTTCTAATTCTGCAAGTAAAATTTCACTCCCAATTTGTTTTGCAAATGAATCAGCAACATTTGTTTTTGATGCAACTGTAAAGTGATAGGCAATGTATTGATTTGACATTATATTTTTTTGCAAATATAAGTAAAGTGATTGTTTTTAGAATAATTTATTATATGTTAACAGATTAAAACACTCATAAAAACTATATTTGCAAAAATAGAACTCATGAAAAAATCATTATTTGTAATGTTACTCTCGACCTTGTTTTTTAGTTGTGAAAACAAAGCTCAAGAAAAAGCTCTAACCCCTTCATCTAAAACCACCACAATGACAAAAGAAACTATCTACCAGTTTAAAGTTACCGATTTATATGGCGACACCTTTGATTTTGCCTCCTTAAAAGGAAAAAAAGTTATGATTGTAAACACAGCCTCTGAGTGTGGACTTACGCCTCAATACAAAGATTTAGAAACAATATACAAAAAATATAAAAACAAAAATTTTGTTATTGTTGGTTTCCCTGCAAATAACTTTGGCTCTCAAGAGCCAGGAAGCAATAAAGAAATAGCTGCTTTTTGCGAAAAAAATTATGGCGTTTCATTTCCTATGATGTCAAAAATTTCCGTTAAAGGAGATGATATGCACGAGGTTTATAAATTTTTGACGCAAAAAAGCAAAAATGGCATAGAAGACAGTGATGTGGAATGGAATTTTCAAAAATACCTCATTAGCGAAAATGGAACGTTAGACCAAGTGATTTCTCCACGAGTATTGCCAACTGATGAAACTGTAATTCAATGGATTGAAAAATAAAATATTTTAAATTTGTTCTAACAATAACTATATCAAGAATAAGTATTAGCCATTTTTTAAACTGAACTCTTTACTCTTTTTAAGATTCTTTATGAAATTATGGCTTTTTTAGTTATTTCAAATGTTAAAAGAAACGCTACAAATTAGCAAATATGATTTATCCCAAAATACCTTTAGCACAAAGTTTAATCGAAATTTTCAAAGCAAAAGGAATTCATCATATCGTTATTTCTCCTGGTTCCAGAAATGCTCCACTTACACTAGGGTTTTGTGAACAACAAACTACTTTTAAATGTTACAGCATTGCAGATGAACGTTGTGCCGCTTTTTTTGCCCTTGGAATGGCTCAACAACTAAACAAAGCTGTTGCCATAGTTTGCACATCAGGTTCAGCATTATTAAATTACTATCCTGCTGTTGCCGAGGCATTTTACAGTCAAATACCACTAATTGTTGTGAGTGCAGACAGACCTGCAAGTAAAATTGATATTGGCGATGGGCAAACCATCCGACAAGAAAATGTTTTTATAAATCATAGTTTGTTTAATGCTAATTTAACTGAAAACGCAACTATAGAAAATGATATAAAAATTAATACCGCAATCAATAAATCCCTGTCTAAAAAAGGACCTGTTCACATCAACATTCCGTTTGAAGAACCCTTATATGAAATGACAGACCAACTTTTAGTGGCACCAAAAATACTTGCGTTTGAAACTGAAAATCTTAATTTTGAGCTAGAAGACTTTATGGTTAAAAAATGGAATGTAGCCCAAAAAAAAATAGTTTTAGTGGGCGAATTAAAACCAAATTCCGTTGAAAAAAGATTTGTAGATAAACTTGCTGAAGAACCATCTGTAGTAGTTTTAACAGAAAAAACATCAAATTTACACCATCAATCATTTATTGATACCATAGATACTTTAATTACTCCGTTTGATGATGAAGATTTTAAAACAGAAAACAATCAAGCTTTAAGCCCAGAAAGG
>DAINSR010000060.1:0-3325 GCA_036741255.1 Flavobacterium sp. | reverse complement strand
CAGATTTACTACTCACACTGGGTGGAATGGTAGTTTCTAAACGAATAAAATCATTTTTAAGAAAATACAAACCTCAAGAACATTGGCACATAGATACCTTGAGAGCTTATGATACTTATGAATGTTTAAGCCATCACTTTATCACAACTCCAAACATTTTTTTTAATGAGTTGTTTAAAAAAAGTATTCCTATTAAAAGTTTGTATAAATCGTTTTATTCAAAAATCAACGAAAAAAGAAAACAAAAACACGCACATTACACAAATAATATAGCGTTTTCTGATCTTAAAGTTTTTGAATTTTTGAGTAACCATTTACCCAAAAACATACAACTTCAAGTGAGTAATAGTTCAGCCATACGATACATACAACTTGTAAACATTGACAAAACAATTGAAGTTTTTTGTAACAGAGGTACCAGTGGTATTGATGGTTCTACATCTGCGGCAATAGGTGCAGCGGTTCAATCTCAAAAACCAACCCTATTTATAACAGGAGACATAAGTTTTTTTTATGATAGTAACGCTTTGTGGAACAATTATATTCCTAAGAATTTTAAAATTATTTTGATTAATAATTCAGGGGGAGGTATTTTTAGAATTTTACCAGGACATAAAGAAGACGAGGTTTTTAATACCTATTTTGAAACATCGCACAAATTAAATGCCTCAAGTTTAGCTAACATGTTTGAATTACAATATTTTGAAGCATCATCAGAAGAAAGCCTTATAGAAAATTGGACATCATTTATCCATCACGAGTCAAGTCCGGCAATATTTGAAATTTTTACACCCGAAAAATTAAACGATAAAATTTTATTAAACTACTTTAAAAAAACCTAATGTTGTTTTTTTGGTTTTGTCTGGTGAACTAATACCAATTATGATTTAAAAATAGTCCAATAGTTTATGGTATAATGCCGATATAGTATGAAAATAGTCCATTTTTCTTGGACTATATTGAATACATAATCGGTATAATTTAAAAAATGATAAATTTTCATCACGCTTAATTTTGTTTGACTTTAAATTTTAAAAACCTTCAAAAACACCAAGTCCAAAAAGGGCAAAATCATATTTAACAGGATCGTTTTTATCTAAAGAACGCAATGAACTATCTAATAACACTAGGGCTTTTGCATCATTTTGAGTTCGTTTGAGTAAGCCTAATTTTCGGGCTACATTACCCGAGTGTACATCAAGCGGACACGACAAAGATGCGGGAGAAATACTTTTCCAAATTCCAAAATCTACCTTATTATCGTTTCTAACCATCCAACGTAGAAACATATTAATTCGTTTTGCAGCACTATTATTCATTGGGTCTGAAACGTGCTTTTGCGTTCGGAGTTGATGGGGAATTTCAAAAAAAATTTTCTTAAACTCATGAATACTTTTTTGCATGCTATTAGATTCTTTATTATTTGAAAAAACACTTTCTAATCCGTTGTGATGCTGGTAAATATTTTTTAAAGCTACAACAAATGTTTTAGCATCAAGAGCATTAAATGTCCTATGAACAAAAGTATCAAACAACGCCAAATCGTCTTGGGAGTGATTCATAACAAAATCAAATGGAGCATTATCCATTAAATTCATTAATCGAGTAGCGTTTTTAATAATCATTGTTCGGTTTCCCCAGGCAATAGTGGCACTTAAAAACGCTGAAATTTCTATATCTTCCTTTACAGAAAATTGATGTGGTATTTGAATAGGATCAGAAGCAATAAAATTGTGCGAATTATACTGCTCCACTTTTTCATCTAAAAAAAGTTTTAATTCTTTTATATTCATTAATTTGTCTGTTTATCTATGGAAATGAAACCGTCTTTTATATTTGTTGTTCTTGTTTGAGGGAAGTAGTTATAATAATAAAGTAAATTTTCATTTACACATGGCAAACCTCCGTTTGAAGTTTCATAAAAATTTGATAATCCTGGATCATAGAAATAAAAATTTTTGATAGTTTTTTTTTCAAATTTGTGCTTACTATATCTAGTTATTGGTTCAGGGACTATAATTTGTTTGGCATTTACATGAGTTGTGTTTGATGTTTTAACATCAACAAATAAACTAATTACTAAAAGTGTAAATGCTATAATATAGGTTAAAAGAGGGGTTAAAATCTTTATTTGTGTATTGATGTGAAAAATTAATAACGTCAAAAACAAAATAAAAATAGGCAGAAAAAAACGGTATTGTGGTGAAGTAAACAGAAGAAACATAAAATGAATTAATAAAACAAAATATAAAAATTTAAAGTTTTTATTTGTTTTAAAAATAGGTAAAAAAGGCATAGCTAAAAATAAAAAAATAATGCCTTTATTAAAAATGCTATTTAATCCGTCTAATTGTATCCAAAACTTCAATTTGTCAAGTAATGACAAATGAGATGTTTGCAATAAATTTTCAGTATATCCTGCGTCAATAGTTGCTTGAGTGAGTTTTTTTAAAACTTCAATTTTCATTTGCCAATCAAAATGTGTTGGAAAAATAGTTAAAGGATAAAAAGGTAATCCGCTGATTATAACATTTTTTAAAATCCAAATAATCCCAAAAAAAAGAGAAATTATACTAAAATAAGGAATTAGTTTTTTATTTAAAACGATGTAATACAAGGCAACTAACAACAAAGGAGCCATTGTCACTTTAATAAATACAATACATACAATAAATAGTAATATTGATTTAACTTCAATGCTATTTTTGATAAACTCATAAAAAACGATACTTGAAAACAACAAAATAGGCAAATCTGGCGAGGGAGCATCTACAAATTGAAAATAAACAACTAAAAACAAAATCCACAAAAAAGACCAGTCTAAAGGATTATGCTCTTGTTTTTCAAAATAGTAATAAACTACTATAACTAATAAAAAACCATTAATATCATTAGAAAGAGAGGTCAAAAACGAAAAATTGAAGCCACTTTGCAAAACATGCCAAAAAGAAAATTGCCCTAAAAATGGATGTACATTTGCTACACCTTTTACAAATCCATACTCATTGAGCCACTTTATCGTTTGAATGTAGTAACTTTCGTTATCAAAAATAGTAGGAAGTTGAGCTGATTTTAAACTTATTAAAAAAAATATAAGTGTGAATGTTATAAATTGTAAACGTGTAAAAGTTGTAAATAAAGATTTTAAAAAATTGAGATAAGCTAACTTGAATTTAAAAAATAATAAAAAAACAAGTAGAGTGTTTAATATAAAAACTTCTAGGTTAATTCTGTAAAAAAAGGCACAAATGCTTAAAAAAGCAACTTGAAAAATTACACCAAAAAATACGGTTATTATTTTGTTTTTAGTAGAAATTTTAAAAAT
>DAINSR010000059.1:4889-10283 GCA_036741255.1 Flavobacterium sp. | reverse complement strand
TGAAAATAGTCCATTTTTCTTGGACTATATTGAATACATAATCGGTATTATTTATAAAAATTTACTCTTCATTTTCGGTAGTATCATTTTTTAATTTTTTAATATTTTTGTTTCCCCTTTTCATAGCTTCTCCCACTTGATTACTTGCTGTAAAACTAGCTACCATATTATTAAGCATTTCGCTTCCTGCTTGTGGTGAATTAGGTAATAAGATTAAATTACTATTTGCATCTGCTCCTATAGCTTGTAATGTGTCATAATGTTGTGTAACTACAATTAATGCTGAGGCTTCTTGCGAATTTATCCCCACTTTGTTTAATACATCTACAGATTCTACTAATCCCCTGGCTATTTCTCTTCGTTGATCAGCTATTCCTTGTCCTTGTAAACGCTTACTTTCAGCTTCAGCTTTTGCTTTTGCAACTATTCTAATTCTTCCTGCTTCAGCTTCATATTCTGCAGCTGTTTTTTCACGGTCGGCAGCATTAATTCTGTTCATAGCATTTTTAACTTGAATATCTGGATCAATATCAGTTATTAATGTATTAATAATGTCATATCCATAAGTACTCATGGCATCATTTAATTCGCGTTTTACAGCAACTGCTACATCATCTTTTCTTTCAAAAACATCATCTAAAATTAATTTTGGCACTTCGGCACGCACCACATCAAAGACATAAGATGTTATTTGATCATGCGGATATTCTAACTTATAAAAAGCTTCATAAACTTTTTCTTGCAATACTTTAAATTGTACTGAAACTTTTAGTTTAACAAATACGTTATCTTTTGTTTTAGTTTCAATAATAACGTCTAATTGCTGAATACGAAGATTTACTCTTCCTGCAACTCTATCAATTATTGGAATTTTTAATTGTAATCCTGAGGTTCTTGTACTTGCATATCTACCAAATCGCTCAATTATTGCCGAGGTTTGTTGCTTTACGGTAAAAAACGATGAAAATAAAATGACTAATCCAATGAATGTAAAAATGTAAAATGAGAACATAGTTTGTTGTTTTAATGATTATTTTATTAATGTTTATAAAATTACAAATAAAAATCCCGAATCAATCGGGATTAACTTTTTTATAATATTTCTATTGCCTTTTTTATACGTTTAATGCTTTCTTGTTTTCCAATGATTTCTATAATATCAAATAAATGAGGTCCTTTTAAAGCTCCCACGATACTCAATCGTAAGGGTTGCATTATTTTTCCCATTCCTATTTCATTTTCGTTCGTCCATTCTTTTACAATAGTTTCTATTTTTTCAGATTCAAAATTTTCTATTGTGTTTAAAACTTCAATTATTTTTTCCATTAAAACTGGTGTTTCATCTTTCCAATTTTTTGTTGCTTTTTCATCATAAGTTGTGGGTGCGTTAAAAAAGTAATCCGATAAATCCCAAAAGTCAGTTATAAAATTTGCCCGTTCTTTTATTAAGCCTACAATTCTTGTGATATCTAAATTAGTAGTAATGTTTCTATCTATTAAATCATGTTTAAATATTTCAGCTAATTCAAAATTTTCTTTGCTAATTAAATAATGATGATTAAACCACTTGTTTTTTTCAGGATCAAATTTAGCTCCTGATTTATGTATTCTACTCAAATCAAAAGAATCTACGAGTTCTTCTAATGTAAAAAGTTCTTTATCAGTTCCATCGTTCCAGCCAAGTAGAGCCAGAAAATTAATTACAGCTTCAGGAAAATATCCTTGTTCTTTATATCCTATTGAAACTCCTTCTGCTGTTCTCCAAGCTAATGGAAATACAGGAAATCCTAATTTGTCTCCATCTCTTTTGCTTAGCTTTCCATTTCCCACAGGTTTTAGTATTAAGGGTAAATGTGCAAAATGTGGTGTCTCCCAGCCAAATGCTTTGTATAATAAGCTGTGTAAGGGTAAACTGGGCAACCATTCCTCACCTCTTATGACATGTGATGTTTGCATTAAGTAATCATCTACTACATTTGCTAAATGATATGTAGGCATTCCATCACTTTTAAATAATACTTTGTCATCTAGCAAGTTGGTGTCAAATTTAATATTGCCTCTGATGATATCATTTAGTTCTAATACTTCATCAATTGGTGTTTTAAACCTGATTACATAAGCTTCACCGTTTTCAATTCTTTTAGCAGTTTCTTGTTCTGTAAGTTTTAAAGATGTATCTAATAATTCTCTTATTTTCCAATTATAGATAAATGTTTTTCCGTCATCTTCGTGTAATTTTCTCTGTTCGTCTAATGTTGCTGCAGTATCAAAGGCATAATATGCCCATCCTTTGTCAATTAATTCTAAGGCATACTTTTTATAGATTTTTTTTCGTTCGCTCTGACGGTAAGGTCCAAATTTTTCATTTTTTCCAACTGTCTCGTCAGGTGAAATTCCTAACCATTCTAATGCTTCAAATATGTAATCTTCCGCTCCTTCTACAAACCTACTTTGATCGGTGTCTTCTATTCTTACATAAAAAGTTCCTTTATTTTTTTTTGCAAATAAATAGTTAAATAAGGCGGTTCTTACTCCACCAATATGTAACCCCCCTGTTGGACTGGGTGCAAATCTTACTCTTACTGGTTTTGACATTGTTTTTTTTGCAAAGATACAATTTGGACTCTAAGTTTTATAATTCATTCTTGATTAGATTTTATTGTAAATTTTTTGTAATTTTTTTTCAACCTATTTTTTATATCGTTTTAAATTGTATTTTTATAAGTTATTATTAAACAAATTTCTTTTGAACTCAAAAAATATTATATATAAAAAATTAGAAAAATTTATTAGTAAATATTATATTAACCAATTGATTAAAGGAATTATACTTTTCATTGGTATTGGTCTTTTATATTTTATTTTTACTATTGTTTTAGAATTTTTTTTGTGGCTTCCTGTCGTTGGTAGAACCATTCTTTTTTGGTCTTTTATTATCGTGGAGTGTTTTTTGTTATTGCGTTTTATTTTGTTTCCAATTTTCAGTTTATTTAACTTAAAAGAAGGTATAGATTTTAATCAAGCCTCTATTATCATTGGTCAGCATTTTTCAGAGGTTAGTGATAAATTGACTAATTTTCTTCAGCTTTCAAATCAAAATTCACAGTCTGAATTATTGATTGCCTCTATTGAACAAAAGGCAAATTCTCTAAGTCCTATTCCTTTTTCAAGTGCTATTAATTTTAAGAAAAATAAAAAGTATCTTCCGTTTTTACTTGTCCCCACGATTGTGTTTTTTTTATTTTTTATCACTGATAATGTTGCGGTACTTTCACAAGGGTTTAAACGGGTTGTTAATTATGATGTAAAGTTTATGCCTCCCCCTCCATTTCAATTCCAAGTTTTAAACCCAACTTTATCCACACAACAAAACAAAGATTTTATTCTTCAAGTCAAAACAGTTGGTTCTATCATTCCAGAAATTGCTGTTATCAATATTGGCGACCAGGAATATGTCTTGGAGAATATTTCTCCTGGTTTATTTCAGTATCGTTTTGTTAATGTTGTTTCTCCTGTTACTTTTTCTTTTTCTGCAAATGCAGTTCATTCTCCCATATATAATTTGAAAGTTATTAATGTGCCAGAAATTGTTAATTTTCAAATGAACTTGACTTATCCAAAACATCTTAATCGTAAACCCGAAGTTATTAAAGGAACTGGTAATGCTTTTGTTCCTGAAGGAACTCTTGTTAAATGGAATATTAACACAAATTCTACTATAAAGGTTCTTTTAAAAACAGCATCTGCTTCACTGCCTTTTTTTAATTCTAATAATGTTTTTAACCTTTCAGCAGTTATCAAATCAGATTTAGATTACCAAGTTATTACTTCTAATCAATTTATTTCAAATTTTGAAAACCTCCGATACCAGATAATTGTTATTAAGGATCAATACCCCACGATATCGGTTGCAAAGATTCCGGATAGTATTAAATCTCCAAAGGATTATTTAATTGGTCAGTTATCCGATGATCATGGATTTAGTAAACTTCAAGTAGTTTATTATCCTAAAAACAATCCAAATTTTATAAAAAAAGCCCATTTATCTGTATCTAATCAATCTGTTGATCAGTTTATTTATTATTTTCCAACAGGTTTATCACTCAACAAGGGAGAAATCTATGAATATTACTTTGAAGTATTTGATAATGATGTAGTTAACAATTTCAAATCATCAAAATCTGTTGTTTTTTTGCATAATGAACTTACCGATGAGCAAAAGCAAGATAACTATTTTAAAAATCAAAAGGAAAGCATCAACAGTCTCGAAAAAACATTACAAAAGCAAGACAAACAATTAAACACCTTGGATAAACTTCAAAAGTTGAACAAAGAAAAATCAACATTTGACTTTAAAGATCAGAAAAAGATTGAGGATTTTATAAAATCGCAACAGCGACAAGATGAAATGATGAGTGATTTTACTAAAAGGCTTATTGATAATTTAGAAAATTTTAATCCAAAGGAGCAAGACAAAGCAAAAGAAGATTTGTTAAAGCGTCTTGAGGAAACCCAAAAACAATCTGAAAAAAATGAAAAGCTTTTAAATGAATTAGATAACTTACAGAAGAAATTGGATAAAGAGCAGTTGTTTGATAAGGCTGATAAACTTAAACAAAATGCAAAAAATCAACAGAAGAATTTAGAGCAACTTGTTGAATTAACGAAACGTTTTTATGTTGAAAAAAAAGCTGTGCAAATTGCTGATAAATTAGATAAGCTTAGCAAAAAGCAAGAGGAATTATCAAAGAATAAAGATTCTAATTTGCAGGATCAAAAACAAGTAAGCGATGATTTTGAAAAGATTGCTAATGAAATGGATCAATTAAAGCAAGAAGATAATAATTTAAAATCACCTCTTGAAATTCCTAATGACAACATTGAAAAGGAATCTATAAGCAACGAACTTAAACAAGCAGAAGAAAATTTAAAAGACAATAACAGCTCTAAGGCATCTCAATCTCAAAAAAATGCTTCCAAAAAGATGAAGGAATTAAGTAAAAGCCTTTCTTCTACTATGGAAACTAATGAGGCAAATCAAATGCAAGAAGATGAACGGGCACTTCGTCAAATTTTAGACAATTTACTTGCTTTTTCTAATCATGAGGAATCACTTATTTTGCCTACCAGTCAGGCACTCACCCGTTCTTTTTCTGTTAGTAAAATATTGAAACGGCAGCAAGAACTTAAACAACAGTTTCAACACATTGATGATAGTATTTTTGCTGTTTCACTTCGCAATCCCAAAATATCTGATTTCATTTTAAATGAAGTGGGTACAATTCATTATAATATGGATAAATCACTTGAAACTATTTCAGATAATGACCTTGCTAGGGGTGTTTCATTTCAACAATTTGTTTTAACCAGTGCTAATAGACTTGCTGATTTTTT
>DAINSR010000059.1:0-4879 GCA_036741255.1 Flavobacterium sp. | reverse complement strand
AGTAATATTCAGAGTAATATGAAAATGCAGATGAGTGGACAAGGCAAAGGCATGTCTAAACCGGGTTCAGGAAATTCAGGTAAGCAATTGTCAGATATTATAAAGCAACAAGAAGGGCTTTCTAACAAAGTTAAAGATGGTTTAAAAGCAGGCGAGAAGCCTGGTAATAAAGAAGACGGTTCTTTGGGCAGTAAGCCTAGTGCCGGAAAGTCTAATAATCAAGATGGAGACGGTACAGATGGAGATGCCGGAAAGATTTTAGAGATTTTAAAAGAGCAACAGCAATTGCGAGACGCCCTTCAAAAATCACTTGCCAAACGAGGTATTAACGGAAGTTCTATTCTATCGCAAATGAAAGATATTGAGAAGCAGCTCATAAACAAGGGATTTAATAAGGAAACATTACAAAAAATGTTAAACATTAAGCATGAATTATTAAAGCTAGAAAACGCTTTACAGCAACAAGGCGAAGATGAGAAACGCAAATCTAACTCTTCTAATGATGTTTTTAAAAGCATGGTTTCTCCTTTGCCTAAGGAATTGCAAGAATATATAAAAAGTATAGAGATTTTAAATAGACAAAGTTTACCTTTGCAAAAAAGTTTTGACACTAGAGTTAATACTTATTTTAATATAAAATGATTACTTTTAATTTTGAGAATGATTTTAGTTTAAACGATGAGTCTTTTTACACAGATTGGATTCAACAAATCATCACTTCTGAGAACAAGGATTTAGGCACTATAAACTTTGTTTTTTGTAATGATGAATATCTACTTGGTATCAATCAACAATATCTCAATCATGACACTTATACCGATATTATCAGTTTTGATTACACACAGGACAATGTAATATCTGGCGATATTTTTATTTCTACCGAGAGGGTTTTAGAAAACGCACAAACATATAATGTTTCTTTTGATCATGAGCTACTTCGTGTTATGGCTCATGGAGTTTTACATTATTGTGGTTATAAAGACAAATCAGAAAGCGAATCTGAAACTATGCGTCTTAAAGAGGACGAGAAGATTAGTATGTTCCACGTGGAACCAATAAAAAAATCAATTAACTAAATGTTCCACGTGGAACCAAGCGTATGTTTATAAATCAATATGATGTAATTGTTGTGGGTGCTGGTCATGCTGGAGCCGAGGCCGCCGCCGCCGCCGCTAATATGGGTTGCTCTACGCTCTTGATTACTATGAATTTGCAAAATATTGCACAAATGTCTTGTAATCCTGCTATGGGAGGCATTGCAAAAGGTCAGATTATTAGAGAGATTGATGCACTTGGCGGTTATTCAGGTATTGTATCAGACAAAACCGCTATTCAGTTTAAAATGCTTAACAAATCAAAAGGACCTGCTATGTGGTCTCCTCGTGTTCAGAGTGACCGCATGCGTTTTGCTGAAGAATGGAGGTTGATGTTAGAACAAACACCTAATCTCGATTTTTATCAGGAAATGGTTTCTGGACTTTTAATTGAAAATGATACCATTATTGGAGTTAAAACCTCATTAGGGATTAGCATTAAAGCAAAAACAGTTGTATTAACAAACGGAACTTTTTTGAATGGGTTAATACATATTGGCGAAAAGCAATTTGGTGGTGGTCGTGCGGGTGAGAGTGCCTCTTTCGGAATTACAGAAGATTTAATACAGGTTGGTTTTGAAGCCGGACGAATGAAAACTGGTACTCCTCCTCGTGTTGATGGCCGCTCATTAGATTATTCAAAAATGGTGGAGCAACCCGGGGATAAGCATCCTCATAAATTTTCATATTTGCAACAAATCAAACCATTAACTGTTCAAAAATCATGTTATATGACTTATACGTCAAATCTTGTACATGATCAGCTCAGAGAAGGTTTTGATAGAAGTCCCATGTTTAACGGAAGAATAAAAAGCATTGGTCCAAGATATTGTCCGTCTATTGAAGATAAAATAAACCGTTTTGCAGATAAAGACAGGCACCAACTCTTTGTAGAGCCTGAGGGCTGGAACACCGTTGAGGTGTATGTTAATGGTTTTTCTACCTCCTTGCCAGAAGATATTCAGTTTAAAGCTCTACGTTCTGTTGTTGGCTTTGAAAATGTTAAGTTTTTTAGACCTGGATATGCTATTGAATATGATTATTTTCCACCTACTCAGTTAAATCACACATTAGAAACAAAATTAGTTGACGGCTTGTTTTTTGCAGGTCAAATTAATGGCACTACTGGATATGAAGAAGCTGCTTCACAAGGTTTAATAGCAGGAATCAATGCAGCTCTTAAAGTGAAATCAAAAGAACCTTTTATTTTGAAACGAAACGAAGCATATATTGGTGTTCTTATTGATGATCTTATTACAAAAGGAACAGAAGAGCCTTACAGAATGTTTACATCTCGTGCTGAATATAGAACCTTATTGCGTCAGGATAATGCTGATTACCGACTTACCCCTAAAGGATATGCCTTAGGTTTAGCATCAAAAGAGCGGTTAAATCGTATGGAAGAAAAATTTTCTAAATCAAATAATATGGTACAATTTTTTAGAGAAACAAGCATTACGCCTCAAGAAGCTAATCCTATATTAGTGTCTAAAGAATCCACTGAAATGACTCAGCCCGACAAAATGTTTAAAGTTTTTTCGCGTCCGCAAATAGATTTAGAAGACATTTTAAAGTTTGAAAAAGTAAATCAGTATATTCAAAAACATGCTTTAGACGAAGAAATTATTGAACAAGCAGAAATTGATGTTAAGTATTCGGGTTATATTGAAAAAGAGCGACTTCACGCAGATAAACTCAACCGCCTTGAAGACGCTATAATACCTGATAATTTTGATTTTAATAAAATTAAATCCATTTCAACTGAAGCAAAACTGAAGTTCAACAAAATTAGACCTAAAACTATTGCTCAGGCTTCCCGGATAAGTGGTGTTTCTCCAAGCGATATTTCGGTATTACTTATTCACATGGGGAGATAATGCATGTATCATTTAACAATAATTCGTTTTTTGATTAATGGTTCCATTTAGTTTAAAAATTGTTTCACGTGAAACAAACGTTGGAAACCGTTGTATGTGCTACTTTTGTAACTGTTTATTATAAAATATGAATTTTTCTCCTAACCTTGTTTTTATGAAAGTAACAGATCATTCTGTTTCAAAGAAAACCTTTGAGTTACTTTTTGATGAAGAATTGCAGTTGTTAAAAACATCACCCCAGCCTTCATTAAACGAGTTGCCTTCTTACTATGAAAGTAACGATTACATTTCACACACCGATGCTAAGCGAACATTCTTTGAAAAATTATATCACTTGGTAAAAAAGCAAGCATTAAAAAACAAGGTTGGTTTAATATCAACTCAACACCCACAAAAAGGAGACTTATTAGATATAGGCGCTGGAACAGGCGATTTTTTAATTGAAGCAAAGAATGCGGGTTGGAATACCATAGGTTTTGAACCAAATAAAAAAGCAAAACAAATTGCTCTCTCAAAAAATGTATGCCTCACAGATTCTTTAGAAAATCTCTCTCCTCATTCTTTTGATGTCATTACTATGTGGCATGTTTTAGAACACGTGCCTGATGTAGAAAAACAAATAGCAGTTTTAAAAAGTTTACTTAAACCAAACGGTACTATAATTATTGCGGTACCAAATTATAAATCTTTTGATGCTCAATATTATAAATCTTTTTGGGCGGCTTATGATGTTCCAAGACATTTGTGGCATTTTTCAAAAATTAGCATCCAAAAAATATTTCAAAAACAGCAGTTGCAACTTTATAGCATTAAACCCATGTGGTTTGATAGTTTTTATGTTTCTTTATTGTCTGAAAAATACCAACACGGAAAAATAAATTATTTAAAAGGTTTTACCATTGGTTTGCTTTCAAACATCATTGGGTTTGTAAAAAAAGAGTTTTCATCACATATTTATATTATTAAAAACACCAAATCCTAATTTAAAGGCTTTTTAAGACACTATTTTGTAAAAAACATATTCTTGCAAAGGCTTTGTTAATTCTTTTCTTAAACAGCGTTTTTAAACACCGTTTTGTATAAGATAAAAGTATTGTGTTTTAAAAAAACATAGTTTTTATTTATAGCTTAAACAGGTTTTTAATTTTATCTAATTTCTTACATTTACAAAAAAATAAATTTATACCTATTATGAAAAAATTAGTATGCATTGCCTTAGGCTTAGCTATTTTGTCTTGTAACAAACAAGAAGAAAAACAAAGTTTTAAAACCGCTTATGTGGACACCGACAAGTTGATGGAAAAATATCAAAAAGCCATTGATTTGGAAAAAAAGTATAAAGTAAAATCAGAGGAAATGGGAAGAGAACTAGATGCAGAGGCAAAGCGATTTCAAGCAGATTATCAGGCAGCGTCTAGAGAAGCTCAAATAAAAGGACCACAATGGGCTCAGCAAAAAGCAACAGAATTGCAACAACGAGAGCAAAGCATCAATAACAAACAGCAGGCCATGTTAAAAGAAATTCAAAATGCCAGCGGTGTAGAAATGGACACATTAGTTTCAGAAATGAAAAAATTTATCAAAGAGTATAGCAAAAAAAAGAACTACGATTATGTATATGGAACAGGAGCTGTTGCCACAATTTTATATGCTAAAGACTCTTATGATATTACAGATGAGTTAGTTAAACTGTTGAATGAAAGTTATAGTCCAAATAAAGATAATAAAAATATTCAAAATAATTAGGTTATCCACTTTAAAAAAGTGTCTAGCGAATAATTTTAGAAGCATTAACAATAGCCAAATCATATTATATTTTAAAATGCACAAATTTTTAGGCTTTAATAATATTTTATTAATAAATCGCTTCTACTGTATAAGCAAGAATAATTTATTTCACGAGTCTTA
>DAINSR010000058.1:3826-10363 GCA_036741255.1 Flavobacterium sp. | reverse complement strand
AGTAATAATAGAATTTTTATATTTTTCATTTTTATTGGTTTTAATTGTGAATTATTTTTTTTTATTTGTATTTGATTGTTCAAGTTTATTGTTCTTGGCAATAACATGGTTTTTTATTTTACAGATATAATGGGTATTGCATAGTTTAAATTAAACTCTCCTGCGGGTGCTTCTTCTAAATAGCCACTTTCAGGATTCATATAAATTAAATCACCATCATCCTGATAACCTACTATTACAACATTGTGATATTCAGTACCGCTATATGTATCAGTCATAACAGGATAACCTGAATTAATTGAATCAATATAACTTAAAAAAGGAGCCGTATTAAAAAATGTATTAATTAAAGTTGATATATTTTCTAACGGAACACCAACTTCATAAACGTTAGTTCCTAGTTGCAATTGATGAAGTATAAATGTCCCTTCATTGATTGTACTTCCTAAAACATTAGAAGCATATTCTAAAGAAGATGTTACACATGTGTTTCTATTTTGTATTGGCATAGTACCTATAATATTTTGAACTTTCACGTCGTTTGGTTTTGGAACATACGGTTTTCCTGAGTTTTGTTCATTATCAAAATCAAAATCATCAAATGCCGTGAAATCGTCACCAAAAAAATCTGAACTGTATGATTCATCAACCCCACTAATATCTTGATTGGTTTCAGGTTCAGCTGCGTCTAAAATAGAGTCATCAACCCAGTTAAAATCATAATCAGGCTCAGGTTCAGGTTCGTGTGCAGCTTCAGGTGCAGGTGCTGTTCCTACAACCTCTTTTAGCTCAAATCCATCAGTCATATTTCCTGTCATGTCCCAGTCACCCTCCAACATGCACTGCCCATAACTTAGTTGTCCTATCAATAAGCATAAGAACGTGAGTGCTAATATATAAAATTTTCTTTTTATCATTGCTTTTTATTTTTTAATTAATATGGTTCGCAGCACTTGGTCGTTGTAATACAGGTTTAGTATATAGTTTCCTGAGTTAGCATTAAAATTAATCATTTGCTCTTGCAAGCCTGTGCCTGTTGTGTATAGATTTTGCTGGTGTTTAAGCATCCCTGATAAATCATAAATTTTTATGGCTATGGGGGTTTGCTCTAATAACTGAAAACTCAATTTAAAACTATTGCTAGTTACTGGGTTAGGAAAAACTTCCATTTTTGAAACAATAGCTGTTGATGCATCTACAACTGTTTCAGGTAATTCTCGTTTTAAAATTAAATACATGGGTTTTTCTAATTCTTTTTCGTGTGTGTCAAACAATTGTAAATTGCCCACAAGGTATAGATCATCCTGGTTTGCTATGACCTGTAATTTGGCATTTTTAAATACAAATTCTTTGGGTTTGTCTTTAAAAAAATGTTCAATGCGTTCAATTTTTGAGTTACTAAAAACAATCATTTTTTCTTTTATGGCAGCCGTAAAAGCAATAGAATCGCCCTCTTTTTCTGCCCAAATTCCTGATATGTTTTTTTCTTCTTGGTCTAAATATACGTTTATGGGTGTTTGACTAATTAAGTTTTGACCACTCCAGTCATAGCGCAATAGTGATCCTGTATAGGCACCGCTTATGTTATCTTTAGTAATTTTTTGTTTTACACGTTTTATTTTCTTGGGAGTTACAATGGGTGCATTTTCTACTTCGGTAACAGGTTTTGATTCTGTTCTGGTTTGATTAGGGGAGGCATTCTCTGGCTGCATTTCGTTCAGTTCAATTTCTGCGGGTTTACATCCTAAATCGGCAGCTTTTTTTAGCCAATAATTGCCTTTTACCTCATCTTTTTCTATGCCATAACCATTTCTATAGCACAAACCAAGCATATACATGGAGCCCGTACTATTTTTTTTAATTGCATTTTCAAAAAGTGAAATAGCGGCAGCATAATCTTGTTTTGTTCCCAGCCCTTTGTAATGCATATAGCCTTGTCCATACATGCAGCTGGCATTACCTTTTGCAGCACCTTCTTTAAAAATGTTAAAAGCCATGGTTTCGTCTTGCTCAGTACCTAGTCCTCTTTTTTGCATAATTCCCCATTCATAATAGGCTTCGTCATACCCTTGTTCGGCTGCCTTTTTAAAGCATTCAAACGCTCTAGGTAAATCTTTTGCAACACCTACCCCGTTTTTAAATAACAAACCAAGATTATAATGGGCTTTTGAATTGCCATTTAAGGCTGCTTTTGTAAACCAGTCAAGTGCCAAAGATTCGTTGATGTCAGCTCCTAAACCACGACTGTAAATAAGTCCTAAACTATTCATTGCATCTGCATTTCCTTGTGAAGCCCATTTAGTAATGGTAACAAAGGCTGCTTGCGGATTATAGTCTTTATAGCCCGATACAAGTTGAAGTTGGGCTTTTTGCAGTTCTGTATTACTGCTTTGGTTTTCTTGTGAAAAACCGTTCATACTGCCCCATAGCAGTAATAGGGCGAACCCTTTTTTGATTGTTTTATTCATATATAAGTGTTAATTGGTTACTAATTTTAGTTTTTATTTGTTTATAGTAAATGTTTTTTATTGGTGTAAATTTTGATTTTCAAAGGGTTACCTAATATTATCGCTCTTTTGCACATTGTTTTTTCATCGGGGTTTGAAATCCGATAGTTTTGATTGAACAATCGAAACATTTTTAGTTATTTGTAGTAAACGTGTTATTAATGGCTATTGAATACTACCATTTTAAGGCGTTTTTTGTACTCTTTGCATTTTTTTGTGCTTGCCTTTCAGCATCTAACTGTCTCAGTATTTCGGGTTTTTTAAGTTCTATATCGCGTTTATGAAATAGATTCACAGAGCTTTTGTCTATTTTTAAAAGGTTTGAAGCCACTAAATGTTTTAAGTGATACCCATACCATTCTTTAAGGGCTGTTTTTTTGTCTAAATCTTTTGTTTTTCCTTGTTTTTCTAGTTCATCCCAGTTGTTTTGGGCTAGTTGCATGGCAGTCTTTTCGTTTTTCTTTACTAATAAGGTGTTGATTTGCTTGGTATTTAGAATTTTAGAAATAGCTGTGTTTTCAAAATTTTCATAGAAATTAGATTCGGGCAATCTGTTTTTCTGTTTGTTTTCTAATTTCAATAATGGTTTTTTTCTATAATAAACCAATAGAGAATCAATTTGACTGGGAGACAGTTTTAATGTTTTTTCATGAAAAATGGCATCTGCAAATAAATTTTTCTTATAAAAGCCATTTGTTGCAATTTGATATCTTGTCAAAATATTTGGTTCGTGTTCTAAAATTATTTTTTCTTTTAAATCTGCTTTTTTTTGAGCATTTAATGTTTCGGGTTGAACATCTAGAGTGCAATTCTTTAGTAATTGATATTCGTATATTTTCTTATAAATATGAATGCTGTCTTCACTTGTTACCATTTTTGCATTTAAAAGATTATTCCAATCGTCAGAAGCTTGTTTTGCAGATTTTTCAGTATTTATAATTTTTATTAATGCTCCATATTGAGGTTTCGTTAATATAGAGTCTAGTTTTTTAGCAAAAATTTTAAGTTGTTTTTCTAATGGCTCATTTTGTTTCAAACTATTGTTTTCAGTTCTAATAGCATCAATTTGATTTGGAGTTAATTTTAAATCAGATGCCGAGTTTAAGGCGATTAAAAATCTATTTTTTTTATTTTTTTGAGATTGAAAGTCTTCTATTTCTGCGGTTGATAAAATTGATTTTAAAAGACCTTTTTCAACAGTAAAATATTTTTTTAAAAGGCTTATAGAATCTCCTCTTCGCATTGATATATTTGCGAGACTATCTCTTTTAGTAAGTCTTTCGCCTATTTTCATTTGTTGGTCTTCTGTAAGTTCTACTTTTGAGGCTACTTCATGTATTTTATAAACAATGTGTGCAGGATAGCTTTCAATTACTTTTTTTGCTATTTGTGCTTGAGTTGTTGTTGTAATAGCTACTGTGAGTAAGATGATTTTTTTCATTTTTTCATTTTTTTAGGTTATTTGATTTTAAATTGGACTTTATTTTTATTACAAGTGGTATTTTTTTTAGTAGAAAATTATATTTTCTTTAAAACCAGGTTCTCTCTCCATTTTCATCTATTATAAATGGTCGTTCAAACCCTTTAGAGTCAGAGGACAAGAGGAGTAGTAATGCGTTTTTAGGGACGTTTTCGTATTGCAGTTCCTCAGTGTTTTCATCGGCTTTTTTAGTATCTATTAATTTCCAAGCATTGTCCCAAAAAAATAATTTGTATGAAATTTTAGGCTTTATTATTAGGTAACTCAATTTTGATTTGATAGTTACATTTTGTAATTGATCATAATCTGGAGCTAATATTTTATTTTCGTTTTCACCCACCACAATGGGGGGTGCCGCTACAATCATTTTTTCATTATTGTAATATTGTGGCAGTATGACGGTTCCTTTGCATATTTGTGTAAATTCTACTTGATTATTTTTAATAATTCCCCACCAGAAGGGTTTCCATTGCAATCTATTAAAAGTGGCTATATAAGCCGTTTTTGAGAGGGTGCTATTTAGAGTTAATGAGCATTTAACAGTTGTAGTTTTCCAGTATTCTTGTGTTACATCTATGTAATTAAAGTTTCTCAAATATCCTTTAGGAATATCTTCTTCTGCTTCAATATTTGCTAGAGTATTAGGTTGTTTTGAAAAAGTAATTCTCAACACTTTAGCGGGTTCTCTAACTAATTTTGCATCATAATCTTTATAGCCATAATCAAATGGAATAGGATTTTGATTTTTGTCAAAAAAAGTATTGTTACAATGCCCCCCTGTTGAAGTTGCCCAATATGGTATTTCATTAATTGTTGACGGAATACCCTGAGAACGCATTGTAAAAACACCTAAATTAGCTAGGTCTTCACACAACCCCTGTTTGCGTAGTAAAAGTTGCAGACTACCAAGGCGTGGCAAGGGTTCTTTTCGTCCTCCAAAGCTCCAAGTGTTTGTAAACCATAGATTTGCTTCGTCTTTTACAAATGGTAACGTGTTAATAAAACCAATTGATTTTATTTTTTCGTTTATCCAACTGAATTTTGAAGTATATAGTTTTCGCCAACTTTGAATGGGTTCTATGCTTATTCGATATGGCAAAATGTATTCACAAAATGTCTTAAAAGAAATATTTTTGTGTGTTGATTTTTTCCATACCTCAAATGATTTTTCTATATTTTCAATAAGAAAGTCACCTTTAATCGTTTCTAGGTCTTTGTAGATAATACTTTTAGGTTGCAAGCCTTGATTTTGTAATTTAATATCTTCAAAGGCTCTTGCGGCCTGATCAAAATCACTGTAATCAAGCTCGTTATATATTATTTTTTGGTTGTTTTTATTTTCCCAGTAGTAATCTGAGCTATAATGTATATCCATATTTTCAATCAAAAAGTAAATAGCATTCAGTTTTAATGTATCGCCTGTTTGTTTGCAATGAATAATGGCTTTTTCTAATTCTTTGCGGTTACTACCTGCTTTTTTTAAGTTTTGTTCCACGGCAGCAGGATATTGAGCATAAAAATTTAAGCTGCATAATACCAAACAATATCCAAGTTTATTGCTAAAATGTGAGACTCTTTTTTGTAACATATTTTTAATTTTGAAAATAAAGTGGTTTTCTTTTAACAAAAGGCATATTATCCTTTTTCATTTTGTTTTTTTTATCAAAAGCAAATAGAATTTTTCTTGCATTTTTTTTGTAATAATCTACTTTTTTTGATGGAATTTTGGGTTTTAAATCAATTATAGACTGTGCCACATTCAACACATTAACAGTGTCTTTCAATTGAATATATGAGGATAGTAATCTAACACGATAATTAAATTTTGAAGGATGTAAAAAAACAAGTTGTTTAAATTCTCCTACCGCATTTTTGTACTGTCCTAGATTTTCATAACAAACACCAGAGCCCAAATACAAATCTGGATTACTACTTGTATTTTTTGCTTTTAAAAGGCAGTTTAGAGCTTTGTTATAGTCTTTTTTTTCAAATAAAATTAGGGCATAATTTTTCCAATAGTTACTTTCTTCATGTAACCAATATTCCAGTTTTGGCATGTTTGTTAAAGCTTCATTTACTTTACCATCTTTTTTTAATAGCAATGCTTTTTTATTTAAACTATCAGCAAGAGCTATATTTATAATGGCATATAAGAAATAGAAACTTATAATCGGCATTAGAATTTGAATAAAATAAAAGATCCATTTATTATTTATAAAGTGAAAAAAACTTATGGGTTTAAAAGGTTCAGAAAAACTACAAATTAATGCTCCATATATAGTAAAAAGAATTCCCACAGGGGCTGCTTGATAAGAAAAATTGAATAGCGACATGGCTAAAAAACAAACAACTCCAGAGTAAGCAAGATGATACATGTTGTTCTTGTCAGAAGCATCAATAGGTTGCAATAATAAATCTTCTTTAACTTCTTGACTTCTTTTTTCTCTTTTAGCAAAGAGCAGGGAACTCCAAAACAATAAAATTAAAACAAGTCCAATAAGCCCACCCTCAACTGCATTTTGTAACAACTCATTGTGTGCCATAATAGTT
>DAINSR010000058.1:0-3776 GCA_036741255.1 Flavobacterium sp. | reverse complement strand
ATAAATTATACTCTTTTGAAAAAGATCCATAACCATAACCCGTTACTGGTTTTTGAAGAGTCATGATTGTAGATAGTTTCCATATAAATAGTCTGCCATCAGCCGAAGCCTTTTTAGATTCGTAGAGTTTTGTTGCAAAGGGGATTACAATTAGTGCAGCTATAACTAGTAAAGCATTTCTACTAATTTTATTTTTAGGATTTTTAACCCATTCTACAAAATTATATTGCAAGGCATAAAAAACTATTCCAGAAAGTAAAGTACCAATGTATGCTGACCTACATTTGAGTAGCACTATGGCTATAATTAAAATATAAAGTGATGGCTGCACCATTTTTTTGAATTTTGACTGTAACAAAAACAAAAAAACAGGTACCGACATTGCTAAAAATTCTGCTGTAACATTTGGGTTTAGCCAACTACCACTTACTCTGAACAGATGATTTTGAGAATTGAAAATTCCAATAAACTGACCTATGCAATAGAGCGATTGAATGGTTGCAAGAAGCACTATTCCAAAACAGAAACGCCTGAAATTAAAATTATTTTTACTAAAAACATAAGTTGAGCGTTGCAGTAGGAAAAGATGTGCAAGGCAGTATGCAAATAATAATGTAGTTGTTTTGTAATTTAAGAACTGCCATAGTATATAAATACTAAAAAAACCAAGATAAATTAGAGGTTTTTATATGTAATATTCTTATAATCAGTTAAATATAATGGGGGGGGGTAGAAATAATAACCAAAATTAAAGTCATAATACAGAATAAATAAAACGCTGTATAAGTGGGGTCAAAAAAAATATCGGTATTGAATAAACTTACTGCAATAGCAATCAGTAATATAAATTCATAAAATTGAACAAAATATTTTTTTAAAACTAATATCAATTGTAATTTTTTTGGTTCATTTTATTTGTTAAAGTTTTGCTAAACTAGAAAATTAAAATTAAACCACAAAAAATAAATTTTAGTTTTTTTAACTTCACTATAAAAGTTTCAAGACCTAACAATATTTGCGTTAAAAAATCGTTTTAAATAGAAACAAATCATATATGGCAAAAAATTACACACAAAAAAAGGAAGTAGTTTCTATAATGATACCAAAGGACTCAACCATTCAATTTATATTAAGTTTTTCTGCAGCTTATAAAGTTATCAAAGACAGAAAACGTAAATATGAGTTCATGATTAACTAAGTAACCTAATGGTAAAGAGGCTGTCTAAAAAGTTTTGATTTTGTTATTCAAATTTATTTCAGAATATGAATTTTACTAAAATTCAAACAATCAGATAAGCTAAAACGAGTTTTAGTATAGCTTCGTAATGAAAACTAAAAGTATAATTGCAAAGCATATTATTGCCCCTTTAAAAAATATAAAACAGAGGGGGTAATAAAAAAGTTGCTCACGGACTTTTTTAAACTTTGGAATATAGTAAGATTTTAAAAAGGAGTAAGTGCTTATTTTTGAAGTAGTTTTAGTTTGTGGTAGATTTGCTTCGCCAGTTCTAGCAGAGCTCTCGGGTTTAATGCGTATTTTGAGTTATAAGGAAGAAAAAAGTCTTTAAAGCATTTGTTTTATTGACTTTTTTCTCTTTCTGATTAATTAGTTTACGCATTTGGTGTTTCTTCTCTTTTGTGAAATAGTTATTAAAGGCCACCTCTAAAATTAAAAATAAGAAACGTTTGAGTATTGTAAAATAAAAATTAACTTTGGCAACAAAATTTTACAATTAAGAAATGCAAGACACATCCCAACTCCACAATTTAACAACACAAGTTAGAAGAGACATTATACGAATGGTACACGCAGTAAGCTCGGGTCATCCGGGTGGTTCACTGGGTTGTACTGAGTTTTTAGTATGTTTATATCAAAGCATTATGGAACGAAAGAGTGACTTTGATATGAATGGTATTGATGAGGATGTTTTTTTTCTGTCTAACGGTCATATTTCACCCGTTTTTTATAGTGTTTTAGCCCGTTCAGGATATTTTCCTGTATCAGAATTAGCTACTTTTAGATTGTTAAACTCGCGTTTGCAAGGTCATCCCACAACTCATGAAGGACTACCTGGAGTAAGAATTGCTTCTGGTTCACTGGGTCAGGGATTATCTGTTGCATTAGGTGCTGCACAAGCAAAAAAACTCAATAAAGATTCAAAACTTGTATATACACTTCATGGTGATGGAGAATTACAAGAAGGTCAAAATTGGGAGGCTATAATGTATGCTTCTGCAAAAAAAATTGACAACATCATTGCTACTGTTGATGTTAATGGCAAGCAAATAGATGGTACAACTGATGAGGTACTTGCAATGGGGAGTTTGAAAGCTAAATTTGAAGCGTTTGGTTGGGACGTTATTGAAATAAAAGAGGGTAATTCAATTGATGCTATACTAAAAGGTATGGCCCAAGCCAAGACAAAAACAGGAAATGGGAAACCTGTTTGTGTTTTATTGTTTACAGAAATGGGTAATGGTGTAGATTTTATGATGCATACTCATGCATGGCATGGCAAAGCACCAAATGATCAACAGCTGGAACAAGCGTTAAATCAAAATCCTGAAACACTTGGGGATTACTAGACGATTGAGTGGTATGAAAAACAGAATTAATGATATATTAGAATTAAAATGAAATTTATGAAATGTGCATGATAAAAGCCCTTGATGCAGGGGTTATGATTATGGATTTTTCATTATCATAGAGGAGGGCAAGTCTTCTAATAAAAATAAAAAATACAAACAGATGAAAAAATATACAAATACAGGAAATATAGATACTAGATCTGGTTTTGGGGCTGGTTTAACAGAACTAGGACAAAAAAATGAAAATGTTGTAGCGTTGTGTGCTGATTTGATAGGTTCGCTTAAAATGGACGACTTCAAAAAAAATCATCCAGAACGTTTTTTTCAAATCGGAATTGCAGAAGCAAACATGATTGGTATTGCAGCAGGACTTACCGTTGGAGGAAAAATTCCGTTTACGGGAACATTTGCAAACTTTTCTACTGGTAGAGTTTACGATCAAATTAGACAATCCGTAGCATATTCAGATAAAAATGTAAAAATTTGTGCTTCTCACGCTGGTTTAAGCCTTGGTGAAGATGGTGCAACACACCAAATATTAGAAGACATTGGATTGATGAAAATGCTACCCGGAATGACAGTTATCAATACCTGCGACTACAATCAAACAAAGGCAGCAACAATTGCAATTGCAGATCATCACGGGCCAGTTTATTTACGTTTTGGACGACCAAGTGTACCAAATTTTACTCCAGCAAATGAGGAGTTTATCATAGGAAAAGCCATCACACTATTAGAAGGTACAGATGTTACTATAATTTCAACTGGCCATTTAGTTTGGGAAGCCCTTATAGCGGCAGAAAAGCTAGAAGCAAAAGGTATTTCTGCAGAAGTAATAAATATTCACACAATTAAACCTCTTGATGAAGAAGCTATTTTAAAATCTGTTGCAAAAACAAAATGTATAGTAACAGCAGAGGAGCATAACATTTTAGGTGGATTAGGCGAAAGTGTCTCACGCACACTAGTTTTAAATAATCCAGTTGCACAAGAATTTGTTGCTGTAAACGATAGTTTTGGCGAAAGTGGTACGCCTGATCAATTGATGGAAAAATATAAATTAAATAATCAAGCAATTGTAGAGGCTACCTTAAAAGTTATATCTCGAAAATAACATAAGCTAGTTTAGTAATAATACCGATTATGTATTCAATATAGTCCAATAAAAATGGACTATTTTCATACTA
>DAINSR010000057.1:4256-10382 GCA_036741255.1 Flavobacterium sp. | reverse complement strand
AGGTAAATTCATTTAAAATATACTCATTAATTGATGCCCAAAAGCAAGCCATTCAAGGAAGACCCGCAGTATTTGATGAATCAGATATCGTTCCACTAGGATTTTTTATAACATCAGAAGGGAGTTATACTCTCGCAATATCAGCAGTAGATGGTTTATTTTTAAATACCTCACAAAATATATTTTTAGAAGACAAGCAATTAAACATTATTCACAATTTAAAACAAAGTCCGTATTGTTTTTCATCAACCGCAGGAGAGTTTAACAATCGGTTTATATTGCGATATAGCCAAAATGTTTTGAGTACCTCTAGCATGAATAATCCAAAAAATATAATTATTAATACCCAAAACAAAGTAAGTATTAAAACAATAAACGAACTTAAAACTATTATTGTATATGATATGCTTGGGAGAAATATTTATAAAAAAGATGAAATTTTCTCAAACGAAATTACCTTAGAAAATTTTTTTAAAACAAATGAACCTTTAATTGTTATGGCATTTTTTATAAACGGCGAAGTAATTTCAACTAAAATGATATATTAAAGTCGTTTCAAAATTTATAGCTATAATATTTTTGTGATTAAAATTTGTTATACTAATTTGAGCAAAACGATATGGTTAAAATCAGCAGCTAAATCAAATAAAAAAACGTAACCATTACTTTTAAAATTTATGTTACTTACATTTAAACAATTTACTATTTTTGCAAATTATTTTTATAATTAACACATATTATTTGTTTACATTGGCAATTGTGAAAAAAAACAACTGCTTCATAATATAAAAACATCTATGAATACTAAATTTTCAGAGTATAAAGGATTAGATTTACCCGTGGTGGCTTCAGAAATATTAGCGTTCTGGAAAGAGCATAAAATTTTTGAACAATCCATAAGCTCACGTGAAGGAAAAACACCTTTTGTTTTTTTTGAAGGGCCACCATCTGCAAACGGGCTTCCTGGTATTCATCATGTAATGGCACGAGCTATTAAAGATATATTTTGCCGCTATAAAACACAAAAAGGATTTCAAGTAAAACGAAAAGCTGGCTGGGACACGCACGGATTACCAGTAGAGCTGGGTACTGAAGCAGCTCTTGGCATTACAAAAGAAGATATTGGAAAAACCATTTCGGTTACAGAGTATAACGAAGCCTGCAAAAAAACCGTTATGCGTTATACAGATGTGTGGAATGATTTAACAGAAAAAATGGGCTATTGGGTGGATATGAACGACCCTTATGTTACTTATAAATCTAAATATATAGAATCTGTATGGTGGTTACTCAAACAAATTTATAATAAAAATTTGCTCTACAAAGGCTACACCATTCAACCCTATTCACCAAAAGCAGGAACAGGTTTGTCTTCACATGAAGTAAACCAGCCCGGAAGTTATAGAGATGTTACAGATACCACGGTAGTAGCACAATTTAAAACAAAATCAGAAACATTGCCAGAGTTTTTAAAAAAATTTGGTGAGGTTCACATTTTGGCATGGACAACAACCCCATGGACGCTGCCTTCTAACACCGCTTTGACCGTTGGGGCAAAAATAGATTATGTTTTAGTAGAAACTTTTAATCAATATACTTTTAGACCTGTAAAAGTTATTTTAGCTAAAAACTTAATAGGAAAACAATTTGCAAAAGACTTTTTTGAAACTACTGAAGTTGCTGACTTTGAAAATTTTAAAGAAGGAGATAAAAAAATTCCATACCAGATTATTGCTCATTGTAAAGGTTCTGATTTAGTTGGTATTAAATATGAGCAGTTAATGAAATTAGCTTTGCCACATGAAAATTCAGAAAACGCTTTTAGAGTAATTGCAGGGGATTTTGTTACTACAGAAGATGGTACCGGAATTGTGCACACCGCACCAACTTTTGGGGCTGATGACGCTAAAGTAGCTAAAGAAGCAACCCCCGAAGTACCTCCAATGTTAGTAAAAGACGAGAATGAAAACCTAGTTCCGTTAGTAGATTTACAAGGAAAATTTATTCAAGGTTTGGGTAACTATTCCGGCAAATATGTTAAAAACGAATACTATGCCGCTAATCAAGCACCCGATCGATCTGTAGATGTAGAAATTGCCATTCAATTAAAGGAAGAAAACAAAGCTTTTAAGGTAGAAAAATACGTACACAGTTATCCTCATTGCTGGAGAACAGACAAACCTATTTTATACTATCCGTTAGATTCTTGGTTTATTAAAGTTACCGATATTAAAGATCGAATGTTTGATTTAAACGAAAGCATCAACTGGAAACCTAAAGCTACAGGCGAGGGTAGATTTGGCAATTGGCTAAAAAATGCCAACGACTGGAATCTTTCACGCTCAAGATACTGGGGAATTCCACTGCCCATTTGGAGAAGCGAAGATGGTTCAGAAGAAATTCTAGTGGGCTCTATTGAAGAATTGTATAACGAAATTGAAAAATCTGTAGCTGCTGGTTTTCAAAATGACAATCCGTTTAAAAAATTTGAAATAGGAAATATGGATGATGCCAATTATGACTTGGTAGATTTACATAAAAATGTGGTAGATGACATCATTTTAGTTTCGCCCACAGGAAAGCCCATGAAACGTGAAACGGATTTAATAGATGTTTGGTTTGATTCTGGATCAATGCCTTATGCTCAGTGGCATTATCCATTTGAAAACAAAGAATTAATTGACGCAAACAAATCTTTTCCTGCAGATTTCATTGCAGAAGGTGTAGATCAAACACGTGGTTGGTTTTACACCTTGCACGCCATTGGAACATTAGTTTTTGACAAAATTGCCTATAAAAATGTGGTTTCAAACGGATTAGTTTTAGACAAAAACGGACAAAAAATGTCTAAACGCCTTGGTAATGCTATTGATCCGTTTACTACTCTAGCAGAATATGGTCCTGATGCCACACGCTGGTACATGATTTCTAATGCTAATCCGTGGGATAATTTGAAATTTGACATAGAAGGTGTTGCAGAGGTGCGTCGCAAATTTTTTGGAACGTTGTATAATACGTATTCATTTTTTAGTTTGTATGCTAATATAGACCAATTTAGCTATGCAGAGCCTGAAATTCCGCTGGAGCAAAGACCCGAAATAGATCGCTGGATTTTATCGGAACTCCACACTTTAATTAAAGATGTTGATGCCTTTTATGCCGACTATGAACCTACAAAAGCAACACGAGCTATATCTAATTTTGTTCAAGAAAACTTAAGTAATTGGTACGTTCGTTTGTGCAGAAGACGTTTCTGGAAAGGAGAATATAGCACAGATAAAATTGCTGCATATCAAACACTTTATTCATGCTTATTAACAGTGTCTAAATTAAGTGCACCCGTAGCACCATTTTTTATGGATAAACTCTATAAAGATTTGACTCAAGCCACAAAATTAGAAAATTTTGAAAGCGTACATTTAGCTCATTTTCCTCAAAGTGTTGAAAAATATGTTGATAAATCACTTGAAAGCAAAATGATGAAAGCACAAACGGTTTCATCTTTAGTTTTATCTCTTAGAAAAAAAGAAATGATAAAAGTGCGTCAACCACTACAAAAGCTAATGATACCAATACTTGATGCCACACAAAAAGCAGAAATAGAAGCCGTTTCTGACTTGATAAAAGCCGAAGTAAATGTAAAAGAAATTGTATTAATTGATGACGCATCGGGCATTTTAGTAAAGCAAATAAAACCTAATTTTAAAGCACTTGGCCCTCGATTTGGTAAAGATATGGGTCTGATTTCTAAAGAGATACAATCTTTATCAAAAGAACAAATTAACGAATTAGACACTAAAGGAAGCTTATTAATACAAGTTGCAGGAAAAAGCATACATTTAACACTTGAAGATGTAGAAATTTCTACGCAAGATATACCAGGTTGGTTAGTGGCAAATTCTAATGATATTACTGTTGCCCTAGATATTACCATAACTAACGAACTAAAAAATGAAGGAATAGCCAGAGAACTTGTAAATCGTATTCAAAATATTAGAAAAGATAGTGGTTTTGAGGTTACAGATAAAATACAAGTTAGACTACAAAAAAATGGCGTTTTAGAAGAAGCCATTACAAATAACGAGGCATATATAAAATCTGAAACACTAACAGAAACACTAACTTTTAATGATTTTATAGAAACAGGAATCGAAATTGAATTTGACGATATAAAAACAAAAATAGTAATAACAAAATAGTTTAAAAATGACAGAAGAAAATTTAAGATACTCAGATGCTGATTTGGCAGAGTTTAAAGAACTGATTTTAAACAAAATAGAAAAAGCAAAATATGACTTAGATTTGATTAAAAGTGCCTATATGAACGATTTAAACAATGGGACTGATGATACATCACCCACGTTTAAGGCGTTTGAAGAGGGTAGTGAAACCATGTCTAAAGAGGCAAATTCTGCCCTTGCCATTAGACAAGAAAAGTTTTTGAGAGATTTAAAAAACGCCCTTTTTCGTGTGGAAAATAAAACTTATGGAGTGTGCAGAATAACAGGTAAGTTAATTTCTAAAGAACGATTAAAATTAGTGCCACATGCCACTATGAGTATTGAAGCAAAAAATATGCAACGATAAAAAATTTAAAGTTCTTTAAAAATGAAAATTGATACACGTGCTTTTTTAATTTTAATAGCAGTCCCATTTCAGGGCTTGAAACAGCTAAAAAAATCAATTTAAATAAAAAAATATTTTATAGTTGTTATAAAAATTGTTTTTATATATTTGTAGGGTTAAGTAAGAAAAATCTATATGTTAAAAATATATATATTTCCTGTAATTATTGCTTATATTATCAGTAATAATATTTATGCTCAGTTTGGTAGTTCTTATCAAGAAATGGGTATTATGTCTGGCCCAGTATTTTTTAAATCAGATTATGGCGAACGCGGTAATTTAGAAAATTTTTCAAAAAACATTGGTTATTCAATGGGTTTATTTTATTATTTTTCTTTCATTGAAGATTATGCTGGTATAAGAGAAAATTTCAAACTCCGTTTAGATGCTTCATACATGAAAGCTGATTTAAATCATTATGGCAGATATGTTGACCCTCAAAAAACAAGTTTATTTTCAAAACAATTACGGGCAATGCATGGTTCTACAAGCACAATAAATATTGGTGTTCAAATAGAATATTATCCGGTTAAAACAGATGATTATACCAGACACACACTATTATCACCTTATTTGAGTTTTGGAGGACAGTTGGGCTATTACACTTCAAAAATAGAATCAGATTTGGGACCCATTGGTTCTCCAGCTTCTACCCCAGAAAAATATTTAACAGGTAGTAAAAATCAAAGAAATCGTCCTGTTGCTTCTTTGACTTCAAGTATAGGAACAAGATTGCGTCTTAATGATTTCAATTCTCTTGTGTTTGATACACGTTTACAATATTATACTTCAGACTGGGTAGATGGATTAAACCCAAATAGAAAAATCTACCAAGAAAATAAAACTAATGATTACTCCTTAACCTTTAGTGTTGGGTATGTATATTATTTTGAGTATCCATAATATTTATACTTTTAGTTTATTTTTTTGGCTTAGTTCTATTATTTACAGCTTTTGTCATTCTGAGGAACGAAGAATCACATAACTTAAGCAACTTATGAGATTCCTCTTTCGTAGGAATGACAATAAAATATAAAAATGATTTTCAAATAATGCTGTTAATATAAGAATATAGCCTTTTCTTTCAATACTTATTACCTTTTCTGTTTTTAACAAATTTATAAATTTTGTTACAAAAAATATATTTGATATATTTTTAAAACAATTTTTTAAATTTGTATCATGATTGTTAGAAAAGGAGAGGCAAATGATGTTCATGCAATTCTTAATTTAATTATTGAGCTTGCCGTATTTGAACAAGAACCTAATGCGGTTCTTATAACTCAAGAAGATTTACTTAGAGATGGTTTTTCATCAAATCCTTTGTTTTATACATTTGTAGTAGAACACAATCACAATATTATAGGAATGGCACTCTATTATTACAGATATTCAACATGGAAAGGGAAAACCATTCATTTAGAAGACTTGATTGTAAAAAAAGAGTTTAGAGGTATTGGAGCTGGTTTTGCTTTGTTTTGTGAAATAATCAAGCAAGGG
>DAINSR010000057.1:0-4246 GCA_036741255.1 Flavobacterium sp. | reverse complement strand
AATGTCAAAAGAATGGAGTGGAACGTTTTAAATTGGAATAAAAACGCCATAGATTTCTATGAAAATATGGGGGCAAAAATGCTTGCTGACTGGCGTGTAGTTCATATTGACAATCAGGGAATTGAAAATTTTTTAACTAAAAATAATCTCTAATCTATTTTATTAATAACATGAAAATATTCAAATTTGGTGGTGCATCAGTAAAAGATGCAGAAGGTGTAAAAAATGTTTTAAACCTATTGAAAACCGTTGGTCATGATGATGTTTTATTAGTCATATCGGCCATGGGAAAAATGACAAATGCCCTTGAACTGGTTATAAAAAATTATATTGAAAAGTCAAATGAGTTTAATGCGTCATTACAAGAAGTGAAAAAATTTCACAACCAAATATTGATGGATTTGTTTGAAGATGAAGACAATCCTGTTTTTGCAGCAGTTAATAGTCATTTAGCAGATTTAGAATATTTTCTTAGAAGTAATAAATCTCCAAATTATAGTTTTGTTTATGACCAAGTGATATGTTATGGCGAAATAATTTCTACAACAATAGTAAGCCATTACTTTAATGAGCAAGGATTAGCAAACAATTGGCTTGACGTTAGAGAATTTGTAAAAACAGATAATACATATAGAGACGGGAACGTAGATTGGGATTTAACGCAACAACATATTTTAAAAGGTGTACAAAAGAAAAGTTTAAATATTACCCAAGGGTTTTTAGGGTCAGACGAAAATAATTTTACAACCACACTAGGCAGAGAAGGCTCTGATTATACCGCTGCAATTTTTGCATACTGTTTAGGTGCAGAAAGTGTTACCATTTGGAAAGATGTGCCAGGAGTAATGAATGCAGACCCTCGCTATTTTGAAAATGCCATTTTACTGAATCAAATATCATATCGAGAGGCTATAGAATTAGCATTTTATGGGGCTAGTGTTATTCACCCAAAAACATTACAACCCTTGCAAAGAAAAGAAATTCCTTTGTTTGTAAAATCGTTTATAAACCCACTTTTACCAGGTACTTCAGTTTCAAAAGGTGCCGATTTAGCCCCATATACACCCTGTTTTATCATCAAAAAAAATCAATTATTACTCTCACTATCATCTTTGGATTTTTCTTTTATGATGGAGGAACACATGAGCGAAATATTTGCTTTATTTGCTGAGTATAAGATAAAGGTAAATTTAATTCAAAATTCTGCCATTAGTTTTTCAGTGTGTATTGAAGATAAATATGGCAACTTTGAAACATTGAAAAATAATTTGGCTAAAAAATTTAAAGTAACGTTTAACGAAAATGTATCATTATACACGGTGAGACATTTTGATGAGGTTGCCGCAACAGTTGTAGAAAAGAACAAAACTATATTACTAAAGCAAATTTCACAAGGCACCCTTCAAGTAGTTACTGCTGAGTAATTTTAGTAGAGTTTTATATAACAATATTAGTAACAAGGTAAAAATAGGGTTTTTAAAAAGGGCAATTTTTATAAAACTGAACTCGTTTTAGATTATTTAAGTAATTGAATTTCAATAATATTTAGATTCTAAAATAAATTCTGAATAACAAAATAAAAACTTTTAAGCAGCTATTTTATATCAACAAGTTAGGCTTTAAATTTATAGTTACACCATTTGTATTTATAAAACGGTTTAAAATATATTGATAAAACCTATAATATGATAGCATGAAACAAAATGCAACTGATCAATTTTTTGAGAATACCGTTTTAGGACATCCTAGCGGATTATTTGTATTGTTTTTTACAGAAATGTGGGAGCGTTTTTCATTTTATGGAATGCGTTCTTTATTAGTTTTGTTTTTTATGGCCTCTCTTGTAGATGGCGGCTGGGGTTGGGATCAAGGGACGGCTTCATCTTTATTTGGTTCTTATGTAGGACTGGTATACTTGTCCACTATGTTAGGTGGTTATTTTGCCGATAAAATAATTGGCTATCGATGGGCAGTTGTTATTGGGGCACTTTTAATGACATTAGGGCATTTTTCTATGGCATTTGAAACAGAATTTGCCATTTACTTAGGTTTAATTTTATTAGTTTTTGGGAATGGCTTTTTTAAACCTAATATGACCTCTATAATCTCTGAAATGTACCATGACAGACCTGAAAAAAAAGACGGTGCATATACTATTTTTTATATGGGTGTAAATGCAGGGGCTTTTTTTGGAATATTATTGTGTGGATATTTAGGTGAAAAAGTTGGCTGGAAATATGGTTTTGGTTTGGCGGGTATTTTTATGCTCTTGGGATTGATTCAGTTTTGGTTGTCGCAAAATATATTTGGAGCAATTGGTTTAAAGCCTGTCAAAAAATATATAATACAACAAGTAAACGAAGACAATGATACTCGTGTTCCGTTTTCAAGATGGCAACTTTTGCTTATAGGTGTTTCAACGTTACTTGGACTGTTTTGGATTGTTAATGTTCCTGCAACAAAAATATCAAAAGGAACTATAAACATCTTTAGTTTTTTTGGTGAATATGGAAATGCTTTTGCTATTGTAACAGCACTTGTTTTGTTTGTTATTTTATTGATTTACAGGTTAATGCAGTATTCAAAAAACACTAGAGAAAAATTGATAGCCGTTACCTTTTTTGCCTTCATCACTATTTTCTTTTGGGCAATTTTTGAGCAATCGCCTAATAGTTTAACCATATTTGCAGAAAAATATACCAATCGTGTTTTAACGGGTAACGCTAGTATTGTATTTCTGGTCATAAATTCATTAATTACGGTTGTTCCTTTGCTGATTATTAATTGGGTAATGTATTTATTATTCAAAAAAACTTCTTCAAAATATGGGGTAGCAAATGTAGTGTTGAGTATTAGTTTTGTTATTGTGTGGATTATTGCACTCTGGATGCTTGTAAAAGATTATTATACAGCTGGATATTTAAACTTGTCTGACAATACACTAGCATTTTTGAAAATTACCAAAACGAACCAGCCTATTACTGAAGTTCCAGCAACTTGGTTTTCTACCCTAAATTCTTTATTCATTATTACTTTAGCTCCTTTGTTTTCTAAAATTTGGGAAAGTAAATACAATCCAAGTGCTAATTTAAAATATGGAATAGGAATGTTTCTATTAGGACTAGGAATGGTGGCAGTGGCTTTTGGAGCAGACGGGATTGCACCAGGTGCAACAACGGCAAGCGTGAGCATGATTTGGCTAATTTTAGTATTTTTGTTTCATACCATGGGAGAGCTTTGTGTTTCGCCCGTTGGATTGTCTTATGTAAGCAAATTAGTTCCCGCTAGAATGATTGCATTTATGTTTGGGGTTTGGTATTTAGCAGTGGCAATTGGAATGAAAGGCGCAGGAATGTTTGGTGAAGAGGTAGAAGCTATTGCAAATGAAAAAGGAATTAGTTATTTCTTTTGGATACTTGCCATTGTTTCTTTTGTTTTAGCAGCATTTGCTATTTTAATGACTCCTGTTATAAAAAGACTAATGCACGGCGTTCGTTAATGTTTAACACTTTTGGCATCTTTTTTGTCAGGTTTTTTCTAAATTTACTACTATGCAAAAATTATTTTTTGTTTTATTTCTAAGTTTCTCATCTGTTTGTATGCACTCACAAGGGAGTTTAGAATGGCACACAAATTTGACCCAAGCAGCCCAAATTTCTATGGAGCAAAAAAAACCATTACTTATGTTTTTCACAGGGTCTGACTGGTGTGGCTGGTGCATTCGTTTGCAAAAAGAAGTATTTAAAACAGATTCCTTTTACACATGGGCAAATGAAAATGTGATTTTAGTGGAACTTGACTATCCTAGAAGAACCCCTCAAGACGAAAAAATAAAAGCTCAAAATGAGCAAATCCAACAAATGTTTCAAATTAGAGGATATCCAACAGTTTGGTTTGTAAACCCAGAAAAAACACCTCAAGATAAAATTAATCTCAGCGGTTTAGGTAGTATAGGATATGAAGCAGGTGGCTCAGAAAAATGGATTGAAAGTGCCAATGCAATTATAAAAAAAGTCAAATAAAATGCCCATGATGATAGCTCTTGATTACAAAAAATTACTAAAAAACCTGAGTTCGATTAATAATTTCAATACTGTACAAAAAAAGTGTGTAAAGATTTTTTTGTGATTTTAACCCAAAATACGCATTAGACTTCGTGATGAAAGCTAAAAATACAATAAAAATAAGTACTTAGGGTCTGCTGAAAAACTCAATATTCTTTTTCAAATGATTGAATTAATTGATT
>DAINSR010000056.1:0-10412 GCA_036741255.1 Flavobacterium sp. | reverse complement strand
CAATTAATTCAATCATTTGAAAAAGAATATTGAGTTTTTCAGCAGACCCTAATTTATTTTAAACGGCCACATCATACTCACGCAGCGCATCATTAAGCGATGTTTTTAAATCGGTTGAAGGTTTACGCTGACCAATGATTAATGCACAAGGAACTTGAAAATCTCCAGCCGCAAATTTCTTAGTATAAGTTCCGGGAATTACCACTGAACGAGCAGGAACAACACCTTTATGTTCTACTGGTTTATTACCTGTTACGTCAATAATTTTTGTAGAACCTGTTAAGCATACATTTGCTCCTAGTACGGCCTCCTTTTCTACTCTAACGCCCTCTACGACAATGCATCTTGAACCTATAAAAGCACCATCTTCAATAATCACAGGTGCCGCTTGTAAAGGCTCTAAAACGCCACCAATTCCCACACCTCCTGATAAATGCACGTTTTTCCCTATTTGTGCACAACTGCCCACAGTTGCCCAAGTATCTACCATTGTTCCTTCATCTACAAAAGCACCAATGTTTACATAGCTGGGCATCAAAATAACACCTTTTGAAATAAAAGCACCATAACGAGCCACAGCCGGTGGTACCACTCGTATTCCTTTATCGGCATAGTTTCGTTTTAATTCCATTTTGTCATGATATTCAAAAATACCCGCTTCCCAAGTTTCCATTTTTTGAATAGGAAAATACATTACTACTGCTTTTTTTACCCATTCGTTTACTACCCAGCCTTTTTCTGTAGGATTGGCCACCCGAAGTTGTCCGCTGTCTAGCAATTCAATGACTTCTTTAATAGCTTGTGTAGTTTCTTTTTCTTGTAATAAAGCACGATTTTCCCATGCTTGCTCTATAAGTATTTGTAGTTTTTGCATCTTTATTAATTTTTGCAAATATAGTATTTTATCTTTTTTGGTGGTCTGTTTTTTGAGGATAAAATAGTGGGTTTAATGATTTTAAAAGAATTAACCAATCACTTCATTAAAAGGGTAAAGCAAAATTTTATATTTTTGAATAAGTTGATACCTTTTTAGAAATATATCTCTTTCATTTCAAAAAATCAATTTAGTATTCTAACGAAAATAATAAGTAACTTTGTTTTAAAGCTTATACTTTTATTTTTTTTATTGATGAAAAGCAAGTATTTGGTAAAATATAAAAACTCTTTATAAATGCCTAGAATTTTATCTATTGATTTTGGAATGAAACGCACAGGAATTGCCGTTACTGATGAAATGCAAATCATTGCGTCTGGTTTAACAACTATTTCGTCAGACTCTTTAATTGCTTTTTTAAAAGATTATTTTGCAAAAGAAAGAGTGGAAAAAGTGATTGTGGGAAAACCTTTGCAAATGAACGGAAATCCTTCTGAAAGTACAGCAATTATTGAAAAATTTATAAAAACTTTTAAAACCGTTTTTCCAGAAATGCCATTAGATAGAATTGATGAACGATTTACTTCAAAAATGGCTGTTAAGACTATGATTGATAGTGGATTGAAAAAAAAGCAACGACAAAACAAAGCTTTAGTTGATGAAATTTCGGCAACTATTATGCTTCAAGATTATCTGAATTACAAAAAATAAATAACAGTGCTTCTCAAATAAATATGGGATTGAAAGGTTTAATTAAACTTGTCTCTAACCTGATAAAATGCCTTTTCAATTAAGTCGTTACACAAATTACCTATGCTTCCTTCATGACTGTGATTAATGTTATAATTTGGTTTAAACGTGTTATTTTCAATTGATAAGCCTACGTTTTTATAAGCATCTCTAAAAGGAATACCACTTAAAACCTGTTCGTTTACATTTTCTACACTAAACATGGTGTCATACAATTTGTTTTTTACAATGTCTGATTTAACTTCTATGTGCTGCAACATAAAATTCATCATCACAAGACACTCTTTTATTGATTTTATTGCAGGAAAAATACTCTCTTTTGTGAGTTGACAATCTCTGTGATATCCTGATGGCAAATTGTTTAATAAAATGATTAACTCGTTTGGCAATGATTGAATTTTATTACAACGGGCTCTTATAATTTCAAAAACATCTGGATTTTTCTTGTGAGGCATAATGCTACTTCCTGTGGTCAAGGTATCTGGAAATGAAATAAACTGGAAGTTTTGATTTAAGTATAAACAAATATCAAATGAAAATTTACTCAGCGTTGCTGCTAGTGTAGCTAATCCCATTGCAACAACTTTTTCTGTTTTTCCACGTGTCATTTGAGCATAAACAGAATTGACATTGAGTGTTTTAAAACCTAATAACTCCGTAGTAAGCTTTCTGTTTAATGGAAAAGATGTTCCATAGCCAGCTCCAGATCCTAATGGATTTTTGTTTGTAATGGTATAGGAGGCGTGTAATAATTCTAAATCATCAACCAAGCTCTCGGCATACGCACCAAACCACAAACCAAAAGAAGAGGGCATAGCAATTTGCAAATGTGTATATCCAGGTAGCAGCACATTTTTGTGTTGGTTACTCAGTTGAATCAAGGTGCTAAAAAGTGTTGTTGTTAAATCAACAATTTCAATTATTTCAGCTTTAAAATATAATTTTAAGTCGGTTAAAACTTGATCGTTTCTTGATCTTCCACTATGGATTTTTTTTCCTGTTGAACCAATTCTTTCAATTAAGATATGTTCTATTTGCGAATGAATATCTTCTATATCTTCTTGAATTTTAAAATTATTTTTTTCAATTTCAATCAGAATGTTATGTAGTTCTTTTTCAATTATTTGCCATTCATCTGTGGTTAATAATTTTATAGAATGTAGCATTTCACAGTGGGCTAATGATCCTAAAACATCATATTTTGCTAAGATTGTGTCAAAATTAATATCATTCCCAACGGTAAATTCTTCTACTATTGCCCCATGATGCAAATCTTTATGTGTAGATTTTTGCCAAATTTTTTCTGCCATTTTATAATATTTGTTTTAAAACCGAATGATATATTTTGATAGCGTCTTCTATTTCCTTAAGAAAAATATATTCATCGCTACTGTGTGATCGAGTAGATAAACCTGGTCCCATTTTTAATGATGCACACGGAATTACTGCTTGGTCTGATGAGGTGGGAGAGCCATAATATGTTCTTCCGCAATTAATTCCTGCTTGCACAAACGGATGTTCTAGTGCAATGCTAGAAGAGTTGAGTCTTAAAGAACGTGCTTTTACATTGCTTTGTACATGCTCTTTAATAATATTTAAAACCTCAAGATTAGAGTAAAGTTCTGTGGTTCTCACATCTACTGTAAACGTACAACTATCGGGCACCACATTGTGTTGTGAACCACTGCTAATGAGTGTTGGGGTCATTTTAACCTCCCCTAAAAGAGGAGATACTTTGTCGAATTTATAGGTAGAAAACCATTGAATATCTTTAATTGCGTTTAAAATTGCATTATCATTGTTTGGGTGTGCTGCGTGTGATGGTGTGCCTTTTGCCTCACAATCTAAAACTAATAATCCTTTTTCTGCAATGGCTAAGTTCATTTCTGTGGGTTCACCCACGATAGCAAAATCAATATCACCTAATTTTTTAAATAAATATTCAATTCCATTTGTTCCAGATATTTCTTCTTCGGCGGTGGCAGTGATGATTAAGTTATATTTCAAATTTTCTTTATCCCAAAAATGTAAAAATGTAACTAATAAACAAACTAACGCACCCCCAGCGTCATTGCTACCTAATCCATACAATTTGCCATCTTTTTCAATGGGTTCAAAAGGATTTAAAGTATAACTCAAATTTGGTCTTACGGTATCATGATGAGAATTGAGTAAAATGGTAGGTTTTGACGCATCATAATATTTGTTATACGCCCACACATTATTCATTTCACGATGCGATGGCACTTGATGAAAATTTAAAAAGTCTTGAATTAGTTGTGCTGTTTTGTCTTCTGCTTTACTAAATGAAGGGGTAGAAATAAGCTTTTTTAACAATTCAATTGCTTTTTTATATAAAATTGTGGCATTTGTATTATCTAATTCTAGTTCCTTCATTATTATTTTTATTTAAGTAGTTGGCAATGTTAGAAGCGTTTATTATTCCTATTTCACTAACACCATTTTGCAGGGCATCAAAACAATTTTCTAGTTTTGGAATCATGCCTTTATTAATTATATTTTTATTTTTTAAATCATGAAATTCTTTTAAACACAAGTTTTTAATGTATGAATCCTCGTCATCGGGGTTTAATAAAACACCTTTCTTTTCAAAACAATACACTAATTCAACCTCATAAAAGGGGGCTAAACTTGTTGCAATAGCGTTTGCAATAGCATCTGCATTTGTGTTTAGTAACTGACCCTCATTATTGTGCGTAATGGCACAAATAACGGGGGTTAATTCTAATTGTAATATTTTTTTTAAGAATGAAACGTTTACGCTATTTTTTGAAATATCTCCCACAAAACCAAAGTCTATGGGTTCTGCTGGTCTTTTGTTTGCTTGTATTAAATTGCCGTCAGCACCAGAAAACCCCATGCTGTTGATGTTGTTTTTTTGGCACATAGCCACTATATTTTTATTGATATACCCCGCATAGGTCATTACAGCAATTTTTAATGTTTGAGCGTCTGTTATTCTTCTACCATCAACCATTTGTTGAGGGATGCTTAATTTTTCAGCTAAATCTGTTGCTAATTTACCTCCGCCGTGAACCAGTATAAAGGGTTTGTTTGCAATTGATAAATTTGAAATAAAAGCAGTCAGCTTTTCTTCGTTGTCAATTACATTACCACCTATTTTTATGACGTATATTTTATTCATTGGATTCTAATATTTTTTCAAGAACAACCTGTGCGGCATATATTCTGTTTTTTGCTTGTTGATAAATTAGCGAGTTTTTGCTATCCAGCACTTCATCAGACACTTCTACATTTCTTCTAACAGGCAAACAGTGCATTATTTTTGCATCATTTGTCAATTCTAATTTTTTATTGGTCAACATCCAATCGGTTTCCACGGGAACTATTTTTCCATAATCTGAAAAGGAAGACCAATTTTTAACATATACAAAATCTGCATTTTCTAATGCCTTTTCTTGATCATGCTCTATGGTAGCTCCTTGTGTAAAGGCTGGGTCTAACTCATAATTTTCAGGATGTGTAATTACAAAGTTATAATCTCTTTTGTTCATCCATTGTGCAAAAGAATTTGCAACGGCTTGTGGGATGGCTTTTATGTGGGGTGCCCAGGTTAATACTACTTTTGGTTTTTTGTTCGCTGAAATATGTTCTTCTATAGTGATGCAATCTGCTAAGCTTTGTAGCGGATGTAAAGTGGCTGACTCTAATGAAATTACGGGGACTGTTGCGTGTTTTTCAAACAAAGAATATACTTTTTCATGAACGTCTTCTTCTTTATTTTGAAGATTTGCAAAACATCTAATCCCTATAATATCACAGTATTGACTCAATACATTTGCAGCATCTTTTATGTGTTCAACTGTGTTGCCGTTCATAATGGCTTTGTCTTCAAACTCCCAAATCCACGATTCTTGGTTTGTGTTTAAAATTAGAGTTTCTAAACCTAAGTTTTGAGCTGCTTTTTGAGTGCTTAATCGGGTTCTTAAACTGGCATTTAAAAAAACTAAACCTAAAGTTTTACCTTCGCCAAGTTTTTTTTTGCCCATCGGATTTTTTTTAATAAGCAAAGCCTCTTTTACTAAATCTTCAAGATTTTCTACATCGGTAACAGAGAAAAATCGTTTCATTTATACTTTATTTTATTTTTTGTAATAGAAATTTATCCACATTTTTGATTCATTTGGATATTTTTCATTTTAAATTATTTTTTAACAATTGGTGCTATTTAGTATGACTGTCTTGACTGATTTAACCAATAATATCAATTTATATTTATATGATTTGCTACCTTTATAAAACCCTAAAAACAAATCTTGTAAAGACAAAACACATTAGTTTACTTGCTTTTAACCAAAATATTACATTTACTAATTGAACGTAACATATTTAAACCTGAAAAAACAACAATATTATTTTTTTGTGTTTTAATTCAATATTAAATGGTTTTCTGCTACTTTATGAAATGCCGAAACAAATTCATCAATTTCATTTTTTGAAATGCTTAATGCAGGTAAAATTCGCAATGTGTTTGGGCAAGAAGCATTACCTGTCATGATGTTAAAATCTGTTAGTAATTGATTTCTAAACTTGGCACACGCAACTTTTAGTTCAATACCTATCATTAATCCTTTGTATCTAATTTCTTTAACTATGGGATTGTTTTTTAATTGTTCGTTTAAATAATCTCCCATTAAAGTGGCATTTTGCATTAAATTTTCGTTTTCAATAACCTCTAAAACGGCTTTTGAGGCAGCACACGCTAGGTAATTTCCACCAAAAGTGGTGCCTAACAGTCCGTGTGAAGCTTTGAAAATTGGTGATATGAGTACGCCCCCAACAGGAAATCCGTTACCCATTCCTTTTGCAACTGTGATTAAATCGGCTTGTACAGAGGCATGCTGATGTGCAAAAAATTTACCTGATCTTCCATAACCCGATTGAATTTCATCGCAAATAAACACCGCTTGATATTCATTGCACAAACGTCTAATGGTTTGTAAAAATGAAACTTCGGGTATTTGAACGCCTCCCACACCTTGTATTCCTTCAATAATTACGGCAGAAATGTCGTTTCTTTTAAATGTTTCTTCTAATGCGTTTGAATCATTAAACGGAACAAATATAAAGTTATCTGTTTCGTTTATTGGGGCTATAATTTTTTTATTATCTGTTGCTGCAACCGCTGCCGCAGTTCTACCGTGAAATGCCTTTGAAAAACAAATCGTTTTTTTCTTTCCTGTATGAAACGAAGCTAATTTAAGTGCATTTTCATTTGCCTCTGCACCAGAATTGCACATAAAAAATGAATAATCTTCATAATGACTCATTTTTCCTAAAAGTTCGGCTACTTCTTCCTGAATTGGAATTTTTACAGAATTAGAATAAAACCCTATGTTATTAAGCTGTTGCTCAATACTTTTTATGTAGTTTGGATGGCTATGACCAATAGATATAACGGCATGACCACCATATAAATCTAAGTATTTTTCATTTTTATCGTTCCACAAATAGCTGCCTTTTGCTTTCACGAAGTTCAAATCAAATAATGGATATACATCAAATAATCTCATCTTTTTATCTTTTTATATTGGAAGACTTTTCTACTTTAGGCTGATGGAACTCCCACGATCAACTGCCTTATATATTAAGAGTTTTTGTAATGGGAATTTCAATGCTTTTAATTTTTTAAAATGCCGTTGCTTTTAATTTTAATCCTGTTGTTTCGGGCAAATTAAACATTAAATTCATATTTTGAATGGCTTGTCCGGCGGCTCCTTTTACCAAATTGTCTATGATAGAGTGAACTACAAGATAATTTTTTTCTTTTTCTAAAAAAATCAAACATTTATTTGTGTTCACCACTTGCTTTAAATCAATAGTTTTACTTGAAACAAACACAAAAGGATTGTTCTCATAATAGTTTTGATAAATCGTTTTGATGGTCTCAAACGCAACATCGGTTTTTATTGTGGAACTCGTATAAATGCCACGGGTAAAATCGCCTCGCCAGGGTACAAATTTTAAATTTACTTTTCTTGAATTAAGGAAATCTAATGTTTTGCAAATTTCGGGTACATGCTGATGATTTAGTGTTTTATAGGCCGATATATTGTTAGACCTCCAGCTAAAGTGAGATGTAGGTTGTAGTTGCACTCCTGCACCTGTTGAACCCGTTATACCGTTAGTATTTACCGTCTTTAACATTTTTTCTTTTGCCAGTGGCAGTAATGCTAATTGAATAGCCGTTGCAAAACAACCCGGGTTTGCAATAAATTGCGAATTTTTAATGGATTCTAAATTAACTTCGGGAAGTCCATAAACAAAAGTGCCGTTTTTAAAATCACCAGATAGTCTAAAGTCATTACCTAAGTCTATTACTTTTGTAGTGGGGTCTAGGGTGTTTTTTTCTAGCCAAACTGAACTTTCATTGTGTGGTAAACACAAGAATAAAACATCTAATTTAGGAGCAATCTGGTCTGTAAAAATCAAATTTGTATCTCCAATTAAATCGGTATGAATGCTAGAAACCTCTTTGTTAAAGTTAGTTCTGCTCAGTACACTTTGTATCTGAACATACGGGTGATGAACTAATATTCTAATTAATTCGCCTCCTGTATATCCTGCGGCACCTACAATTCCAACATTTATTTTTGAATTCATTTTAACTATTTTTTTGCAGCATTAACCTGATGATAAATGGTGAGTGCGTTACTAATAATTTTTGAATATCCTTTTACATCATCTGCCGTCCAGCCTAAATTCATTTCGCCATAACTTCCAAATTTTGAATTCATCAAATCATTTTCAGACGCTATGCCATTCAAAATAAAACGATAGGGTAGGAGCGACACAAACACATCTCCGTTAACGGTGTTTTGTGAGTGTGTTAAAAATGTTTCAATATCTCTCATTGAAGGGTCTAAAAATAAGCCCTCATGAAGCCAACTTCCGTAGTAGTCTGCTAACTGTGCTTTTAAATTTAATTGAAATTTTGAAAGCGTATGTTTTTCTAGTAAATGATGTGCTTTAATGCAAATTAATGAGGCCGCCGCTTCAAAACCCACTCTGCCTTTTATTCCCACAATAGTATCGCCCACATGAATATCTCTTCCAATAGCAAATGGTTTTGCTAAGTTGTCTAAATGCAAAATGGCTTCGCTGGGATGTGAGAAAAATAAACCATCAACTCCAACTAATTCTCCCTTTTTGAAATGTAAAGTAACCTCTTGTCTGTCGTTTTCAGTTTTTTCTAGTGCAGACGGATAAGCTTTTTCAGGCAAGTTAGCCTGTGAGGTTAAGGTTTCTTTTCCGCCCACAGACGTTCCCCACAAACCCTTATTAATAGAATATAATGCTTTTTCAAAATCCATTTCAAAACCGTTTTCATTTAAAAACGCTATTTCACTTTCTCTGGAGAGTTTTAAATCTCTAATGGGTGTAATTATTTCTACAGACGGACACAAAATGTTAAAAATAACATCAAATCGCACCTGATCATTTCCTGCACCCGTGCTTCCATGAGCAACTGCACCCGCATTAATTTCTTTTGCATATGTTGCTATTAATTGAGCCTGTATAGTTCTTTCTGCACTCACAGATAGGGGATAGGTGTTGTTTTTCAATACATTACCATAAATTAAATATTTTACACAAGTGTCATAATATGTTTCAACGGCATCAATACATTTGTAGGAAAAAACACCCAATTCATAAGCACGTTTTTCAATAGCATCTATTTCACTTTTCTTAAAACCGCCCGTGTTTATAGTAACGGCATGAACTTCATAATCTAGTTTTTTTGATAAATAAACGGCACAAAATGAGGTGTCTAATCCACCACTATATGCCAAAACAACTTTTTTCTTCATTTTTTTCAATTATTGTTTTTTATCGGTTAATGACCCTAATGCAATAGAAAGAAATAAGCAAACAGCTAAAATTCTTATAAATTAAAAATTATAATTTAGCGTGTTTCATTTCATGACTGGTTACATGAAAAAAAGCTTAATTTTTTTTCTAAATTTTAAAGATAAGATATTAAACAATGAATTTTTCTTTTTCATTCGGTTTAATCGCTCCTTAGCTTGGGCTTTTTGTTCAATTTTTATTCGTTGTTCTTTTTCTTTTTCAACAGGATCCCAAATCATAGCGGTACACATACAATTTTTTCGCTCCTTACTCATAAGAATTTCATAGTTTACACATGATTTGCATCCTTTCCAAAAATCGTCATCTTGAGTAAGCTCTGAGTATGTAACGGGTTCATAACCTAAATCGCTATTGATTTTCATAACCGCTAAACCCGTTGTTAAACCAAATATTTTTGAATTTGGATACTTGGTTCGCGATAATTTGAATATGGCATTTTTAATTTTTTTTGCTAAACCAAATTTACGGTATTCTGGTGATACAATTAAACCCGAATTTGCTACAAATTTCTCATGACTCCACACCTCAATATAGCAAAATCCTGCCCAGTCTCCCTGCTCGGTTAGTGCAATAATGGCGTTTCCTTGCTCCATTTTTTTGATTAAATAATCTGGCGAACGCATAGCAATTCCGGTACCTCTAACTTTTGCCGAGTTTTCCATTTCAAGGCAAATTGCCTCTGCAAAATGAATATGCTTGCTTGATGCTTGTTCAACTGAAAATGTCATGGTATAATTATAATAAGTTGCAAATATAGTTTTAATATTTAAAATATCATTTTAACAAAGATAATAATTTTGTAAATGCGTTTAACCCAAGATACGCATTAGAAATCTATTACAAACTAAAACTACTTAAAAAATAAGCACTTAAT
>DAINSR010000055.1:0-10436 GCA_036741255.1 Flavobacterium sp. | reverse complement strand
TGAAAATCGTTACTGATAGACCTACTATCATCTGTTTTAAAGCACCAACAGTTGTTGCTGTTGTTCAAGTCACACACGTTCTGTGGCTTTGCGAGGTGGCGAGCTTCGTAAGCTGATTGTTAATATTAATTTTATGTTTCTTGCGAAACGGAATGAACAAGATTCTCGCCATCTTGCTAAGCACCTATGTATGCACACTTCTTTTCATTTGGTTGTTATTAGTAGGCTTAATTCTCTTGTTCCTTTGTTTATTTCAAGTAGAACTGTCAGATTGCCTAATTCCCAAAACCGTCCTGTCCATTTTCCCTCGCTAATTTCTTTGTTTTCAATATCCCAATCGTATTCTCCTTTAAAATTGCTGTCAAGCCCAAAGAGTTTTACTGCTTTGTTTACTACTCCCTCATATTCTCGATAAAAACTGAAATAAGAATAATTATGTGTAGTTCGGGAAAGAAATATAAAGTCCTGATTATTTTCTTTTATGCTGTCAATTTTATTAAAATAGCCTAAATAAATTGCGTTAGGTTTAATAGTAGTTGTTTGCCTGTCATATTGAATTGACGGCTTTGAACCAACGACCAAACCATTTTTTAAGTCATTGATTAAAAGGTCAAAGAATGTATTTGTGTCTGGTTCAAAATTGTTTGACAAGATTTTGAAGTAGGGAATAAACTCGTCTATATGCAATACTTTGGATTGTATATTCAGAAGTCTGTACATAGCTTTTGTTTTCTTCAAGAAACCTTGGTCATCAGAAATCACATAATCACAAAATGCTCCGTAGTAACTATGGTATCCGTCATTCATCACATTTTTGAATTTGACGGATTTAGACGGCTCTTTACTTATTCCCAATAAATCAAGTGTGAAATAAGCATTAGTAAAGAAATCATAATCTGATATTTTCTTATCCCCATTTGGATTAAGATTGGATGTTACATAATCAGTAAACGATTTTTGTAATACTGAATTTTTAAGGTCATCATCAAAATCTATGTTATTGTAATCAACTGTAAATTTTCCGTTGTTAATATGCTTATCAACAACATTGCGTAAGCCTTTGTAAACCGTTTTATCTTCTTCCATTGACTGTAACATTCCCATAAAATGTTCTGTCCATTCCATTAAAGTCATAGAAGACTTATCTAATGGCAAAACTTTGCTCAACGGTGAAGAAATATCTTCTGGCAAATCCTGAATTTGAGAAAAGCCGAAATCAATTTTTTGATTGGTAAACATTTCTTTGGCTTTAGAAAGCTGTTCCTGCTGTTCTTGGGTAGCAAAACTTAAATCAATATCGTCAAAAAGCTCTGAAAATGTATTTGAGAATGAAAATTCTGCTTCATCTTCAATATCCTTAAATGCTTCCGCTGGTTTGGCTAAATAACAAGATGTTCTTTTGTCAAGAGCGTGATAAGAAAGGTAGTTGTCTTCAACAAGGGTTTCGATAAATTCCAATTCCTTATATTTTATATCAGTCTTGTCATTTTTGAGGTCAAGCAAATGTCCGTGTGAATAGCAATAAAGAAAATTGTGTTTATTAACATACAGGTCAGAAAGAAAATTTTGATAAACAGGATTAGCACCTTTAAAAAGGTGGCTGAATATTTGTTTGTCAAAATAAATTCTTTCCATTAGTTGTCATAGCTATACAAACAATTCCATTTGTCCGCTTTGTATCGGTGTCATTTCGTTTATGAATTCATCCCAAGAGTTCAAGGACAAATTGAAATGGTATGTTTCATTTATATAATTCAGTTCTTTTTGTAATTCTGATTTGTCAATGGTTTGAGCTAATTCCCAAAGGTCAATTCGCATTAAAACGTCTTTCGTAAAAGTCCGTTTTGCATCTGGAAAAGTTATTGATTGCAGAAATTGCATTGTCGTTTCAGAGTTTAAAAGTATTAACGAATAAACAGCAAATTCTAACTTATCAAAACCCAACATATAGCAAGTATCGTCAAGCATTACGGGCTTTTCGTTTTGTGGAAGAACAAGCGTAAAATGAAATGTTTTGTAAAGCCCTGAAATAGCAACTTTGTATGGTTTGAATGAGTAATCGCCTACACCAAAAATAGAAAATGGCGGTTTATTATTGTAAATACTCGATTTTCTCGAATTAAAAATGTCCTGATGTTCGCTTAAATATTTGTAGGTTTTAGGATAGTCGTATTTGATGTAATTGGTTTCTTGTCCGACTTTCTTTTGCGTTACAATGGTATATTTTCTTGTTTCCTTTATAACTGTATTTTTTAAGTCTGAACTTTTTAAAATACCATAAACCAATTCATTTTCCAATTTGATTTCTTCTTTCATTCCGTTTACAAAATGTCCGTTCACTCTATCCAATTCCATAATGGAAGAGCAATCGTGTTTAATACCTTGTCGCCACTCAAACGGACATTTTCCGTCTATCTGTCCTGCGTTGGAATAAGTATCAAGATTAGAAACAAACTTGTCAGCTAACCAACCGAAATTCAGTTTTGCGTTTGAGTTATTGTAAAAATCAAATTCTGCACAACAGAATGTAGGATTTGAATTTAGCTTACAGTAAAACAACGAAGCCTCAACCGAAACATTAAATTCTTTTTTGCTGTCAATCGAATATTTTTCAATTTCAGCAATCTTATGTTTGTTATTGTTTTGGTCAAATACAATGTTTTTAATGACAGCGTTTTTTACCAATAATGCAATATTACCTTTCTGATGTTGAAAGGTTTCAATCATCATCAAAGTAATGTATTCGGCAATATCAAAATTGCCTTTTCCTGTCATAGCGTCTAATCCGTTGTGGTTTTTAAAATTCGTTTTTTTCGGAAGATTAGATGAATTTAAACTACCTAATTTTGAATTTGTTACCCAAGGTGGATTGCCGATTATTAAAATTTCTTTTGTAGAATTTTCTTTGGAAATAGTTTTAAAATCAAAGTCAAAAACGCTACTGTGAATGATTGAAATTTCGGGTTTGTTTTCGGTTGGATTATTCAAATAAAAATCAATAATGCTGAATTTACTTTCCCAAACGTAAGGCTTGTAAATCTCAATGCCGAAAACTTTTTTTATTTCTGAGAATTGCTTCAAAGAAGCAATAATAAAATTGCCTTTTCCACAAGTTGGTTCGATAACAATTTCAGGCGAAATATTTTTTGTCGTCAGATGAAAAGCAACTTTGTTTGCTAACTCTATATTGGTTTGGAAGTCGCCATATTCGGCTCTGTCGGGTTCTGACACAATGTTTTGAGAAATTGAAACAGTTTCTTTAAGTATTTGCAAATCTTCTTCATTATCAAAAAAATGTATGAAGCCGAAGGCTTCATACATTTTTTGATTAGCCTTTTCAACAGACACAACGTTTTTTAGATTATCGTTTAAATAATCCGAAACCTGATGAGTAATATTTGCTTCAAATACTTGCATTATTGAGGTTTGTTGTAGCTTACAATTTTTTCAATTCCTTGAATATCGTCCGTCAATGCAACAATTCGTTGATATTGTAATCTCCATTGTAAAGCATTTGAAATTGTCAGATAACCTTGTTCGGGTGGTGTCTGTAAAATCTGTTCGGCAACTTTTGCCAATGTAATTTCGTCCGCAGGAATATTTTTGTCTTGCAAATAAGACACAATATCAGCTTCATTTGCTCCGTCTTTTACCATTTCACGCAAACGGTAAGTTGTGGTGTAATCCGCTGTTCTTTCTTTATGAACAAACGAACAACTTACAAAATTTAAGATTGCTGTCTGCGTTGTCGGGTCGTCTGTTTTGTCGTAAACAAAAACAAGAAGATTGTAACCAAGCCCAAAAATCTTTTGTTTAGCATCTTTGAATGGACAAGAAGATTGTGGTTGCCTGATTGAAGTTACTTTTATGTCGGTCTGAATATCGTCAGAAGGTAAGTCAATTCCTCTCGCAGAAGAACCAACTAAAACTTCGTATTTTTCGTTTAGATGTGATTGGAATTTATGTTCAATAAGCGTTCCTACTGCTTTTCCGTCTGTTACACCATAAAGTTCTTTGTGTTGAAATTTTGATTGTTCCACACAAAAATATTGAGCTTCTTCTATTAATTTTTCTATCGTTAATTTCTCCTTTTGTTCCATTCTGTAAAATTACAATTTTTATTGTTGAGTAAGGTTATTAGTCGTTTGTTTTTGTCTTCCCGTTGATGTTAGCACAGTCGCTGGTAGCATTTTGCCAATCCAACAGTTCTACGCTGTTACTCTTTTACAAATATATTATATTTTTCGTACAAATCATCAAACGGACTTTTTACCTAATGAATACTTTTTGTATTCAATCGGGTATAAATTTCGTTAGTTTTAGGGCTACTGTGTCCTAATAATTCTTGTATGTAGCGCAAATCGGTGCCACTCTCTAGCAAGTGTGTGGCGTGGCTGTGTGGCAACCAATGTAAGGCTACAGGTTTGATGATTTTGGGTTTTGTAATGCCTGTTTTGGGTTTAACTCCCTCTGCTAAGGTGAAAACTTTATGCAGCTGGAAAAATTTTAAATAAACTAGATTGTTAAAATTGCAATTTGATATAGCTTTATGAGAATAAAAATTGGGTTTAACTCACAAAATACTGCCACATGGCAAGTTGCGAAAAAATTCCAATAATAGCACCTGCAACAAGTTCTTCTATGGTGTGTGATTTCATGTAGAGTCTTGAGGTGGCCACACAACCTGTAATGACAATAAAACCCGCAATGATTAGTAGTGCAGCATAATTAAAGTATAGACTTAAACTTATTAAAAACACAAGTAGTGAACAAATCCCAATCATGTGTAAGCTGACTTTAAAATTTAAGAATGTGCCTAAAAGTGCCATAATAGCCGCTATAAAACCTCCTGCAAAAAAGAAAAACAATGCCGGAAATTGAGGCATATATTGGTTGTATTTTATTAAAATAAATAAAAAAGCAGCTTGTAAAAATATGGGTAGTCTTCTTTGCTTAATTGAGGCCTCTGTAAAAGATTGAATATTGCCCAGTGCCTTCATGAGTGAATAAATAGAAAGAGGCAATAATACGGTAAGGATTATTACTTGAATTAGTAACAATAAGGTGATTGAATTAATGCCGAGTTGTGCAAATTGTATATACATTAAAACCCCATAAAGCGATATGAAAATGGGGTGAAATAGATATGAAAAAACGGGTAGTATTTTTTTTATTTGCATCAAAAAAATTGTAAATAATCAGGCACAAACTATTAACTTTTATTGCTGATAATATTGAAGGCAATAGCTTAAATTTTTTTTCTCAAACGTGCCACCGGAATGTCTAATAATTCTCTATACTTTGCAATGGTTCTACGAGCAATGGGGTATCCTTTTTCAAGTAATATTTCGGCTAGTTTGTCATCGGGGAGTGGTTTTCTTTTATCTTCGTTTTCTATTACTTGTTGTAAAATATTTTTTATTTCAATGGTAGAAACCTCTTCGCCTTGATCATTTGTCATGGATTCACTAAAATATTCTTTGATAAGTTTTGTGCCATAAGGTGTTTCTACATATTTACTGTTTGCCACTCTAGAAACGGTGGATATATCTAAACCCACTAAATCTGCAATGTCTTTTAATATCATGGGACGAAGTTTAGCCTCATCGCCTTCTAAAAAATATTCTTGCTGATAGTGCATTATGGCATTCATGGTAACAAAAAGGGTTTCGCTGCGTTGTTTGATGGCATCAATAAACCATTTTGCGGCATCTAATTTTTGTTTGATAAACTGAACGGCATCTTTTTGTGAATTAGATTTTTCATTTGTGCTTTTATAGGTTTTCAGCATGTCTTGATAATCTTTAGACACATGAAGCTCTGGAGTGTTTCTGCCGTTTAAAGAAAGTTCTAACTCGCCATCAATAATTCTAATTGTAAAATCAGGAACTACATGCTCTGTAATTCTAGAATTTCCTTCAAACGAGCCACCTGGCTTAGGGTTTAAACGTTCAATTTCTTCAATGGCTTTTTTTAATTGCTCTTTTGATATATCAAACTTTTGAAGTAATTTATCATAATGTTTTTTTGAAAATGCTTCAAATTGCTCTTCAACAATATGTGTTGCCAGTGTTATAGATTCATTTGGGGTTTTATGCTTTAATTGAAGTAACAAACACTCTTGCAAATCTCTGGCAGCCACTCCTGGTGGATCAAGTTCTTGTACAATATGCAAGATGCGTTCCACGGTTTTCTCATCGGTATAAATCCCTTGCGTAAAAGCCATATCATCTACAACATCTTGAATACTTCTTCTGATATAGCCCATATCGTCAATACTGCCCACTAGAAATTCGGCTATACTGTGTTCGTAATCGTTTAAAATAAAGGTGTTTAATTGGTTAATCAAATCTTGATGAAAACTAATTCCAGCGGCTATTGGCATGCTTTTATCCTCATCGTCATCACTATAATTACTGGCTTGGTATTTATAATCAGGCGTTTCATCATTACTCAAATATTCGTCAATATTAATATCCGTATCAATGCGTTCGTTGTCATAATCGTCATCATAATCGTTTGTAGAATCATTAAAATCATCTTCATACGTTTCAGAGACTTCCTTTCCGTTTTCAAGGGCAGGATTTTCTACCAGCTCTTCTTCAAGTCGTTGTTCAAATGCTTGTGTGGGCAATTGAATTAACTTCATCAACTGAATTTGTTGAGGTGATAATTTTTGTGATAATTTGAATTGAAGACTGTGTTTAAGCATGTTTGATGATCAGCGATTAAGGTTTTGATGTTGTTTTTTAACAAACGGCTTGAAACTTAAAAACAAATATATTAAAACTCAGCATTTTGAGGCGTTCTAGGAAACGGAATAACATCTCTAATATTTGTCATGCCAGTTACAAATAGTACAAGTCGTTCAAAGCCTAATCCAAAACCAGAGTGAACGGCAGTTCCAAACTTGCGGGTGTCTAAATACCACCACAATTCTTCCTCTGCAATGCCCAATGCGTGCATTTTCTTTATCAAAACATCATAGCGTTCTTCTCTTTGTGACCCTCCTACAATTTCGCCAATTCCAGGAAACAAAATATCCATAGCTCTTACGGTTTCTTTTCCAGGTTCTGTATTGTCATTCAATCTCATGTAAAAGGCTTTTATATTTGCTGGGTAGTCAAATAAGATTACCGGACATTTAAAGTATTTTTCTACTAAATAGCGTTCGTGTTCACTTTGTAAATCAGCACCCCATTCTTTGATAATATATTTGAATTTCCCTTTTTTATTTGGGGTTGAATTTTTTAAAATATCAATAGCCTCTGTATAAGAAACACGTTTAAAATTATTATTTAAAACAAAATTCAGTTTTTGCAACAAACTCATTTCGCTTCGTTCAGTTACGGGTTTTGATTTTTCTTCTTCTAATAAACGCTGTTCTAAAAACACCAAATCATCGGCACATTTATCTAAGGTGTATTGAATAACATACTGAATAAAATCTTCTGCTAAATCCATATTAGCATCTAAATCATTAAAGGCAACTTCAGGTTCAATCATCCAAAATTCTGCCAAATGCCTTGATGTGTTTGAATTTTCTGCTCTAAACGTTGGCCCAAAAGTATAAACCTGACCCAGTGCCATTGCATACGTTTCGCCCTCCAGCTGACCTGACACAGTGAGGTTTGTTTCTTTACCAAAAAAGTCTTCTTTATAATTAACTTTGCCCTCATCTGTTCTTGGGGTATTATCAAAAGGCAACGCCGTAACTTTAAACATTTCACCAGCTCCTTCAGCATCGCTACCCGTTATAATTGGGGTGTTTACATACACAAAACCTCGCTCTTGAAAGTAGTGATGCACCGCAAAAGACAATACTGAACGAACCCTCATAATGGCTCCAAAAACATTTGTTCGCACTCTTAAATGAGCATTTTCTCTTAAAAATTCTAATGAGTGTTTTTTGGGCTGAATGGGATATTCCTCTGGATTTGAATCACCTAAAATCTCAAGTTTTGACACTTGAATTTCTACTTGTTGTCCTTTTCCCTGACTCTCTTTTAAAATTCCGGTTACACTAAGGGCGGCTCCTGTTGTAATTCTTTTTAAGGTTTCCTCTGGAGTGTTTTCAAAATCTACAACACATTGTATGTTGTGGAGTGTTGAACCATCGTTCAGTGCTATAAATTGATTGTTTCTAAATGTTCTAACCCAGCCTTTGACAGTTACCTCCTGAAGTGTATTAGTGGTGTTTAAAAGATTAACAACTTTAGTGTGTGCCATATTTATAATATTTAGTGCAAATATAAGTAATACATAATATGTTTTCAAGGTTGTAAGACAAATTTCACCAATTGATATTTTTTTGAAACGTATCTATTTTATAAGGGTTGATTATACATATAGTATATAAATTGGCAATGAAAAACGCATAAGGTGTTTACTGTCAAATAATTAAATTAGCAATTCTAAAACTGAATAAAGAACATCTCTAAAGGCTAAATTTTATTCAGAACTTGTTTTAGAGGATTAATCATTTGGCAAATCAATTATTATAATCAGAAATGAAATCAGCTTGACAAAGCTACACCTTTTTATACGGCCACTTTAAAATTGATAGACAAACCCAATACCTAAAATTTGTTTCAACTGAATTTTAGCCCCTGAACTAACTTGACTTCCTTCTACTTGTTTTTTTGTTTTGATATCGTCATCATAAATAATTTGGGTACCAATGCTTGCCTTTACATATTCATTAACGGTCATTTGCAATTGCAATTGCCAGTTAATGTCAATATTGCCAAAGTTGTTTAAATAATCAGTATATAACGATATTCTATTTTCTAATAGCATGTTTTTGTAAACTTCTGTTCGCCATTCATTGGTTGCTAAAAACCCAACCTCTGTTCTAAAATTTTTCCCTTTTAACACTAAGGCTCCAGTACTATCAAATTGTGCTTTATCAACCCCAAAAGCACCCTCATTTGCTAATCTTTGATTTAAAACAATAGTAGTTTTTTGTGTTAATGGTGAAAGGTATATTTTTAATTTTTTTTCTTTTTTAAAATACTCAGCACCAATACCCAAGAAAAAATAAGCTGGTGCAAATGGTCCTGATATGGCTTGTTGGGTGTTTGGATAAGCATATCCGCTATAAAATTGTGTGCTAAAATTTAGTTTCCCTGCATAAAACCAGTTGGATATCGTATCATTTCTAAAAGAAACCGTAGAATTAATTTCAAACTGATCATCGGTTTTTCTAATTTCTTGAGATTCTTGCTTATTAACGCCATAGCGAATGATTAATTCGTTTTTCCAATGTAACAAATCTGCGTTGTAATCTCTTTTAAAATTTCCTTTAAAAAGTCCTGAAATAGAATTGTTTCCACCAGCATTCCAATTTATAAACGATATTTGAGACACATCAAAACCCACTTTGTTTTCAGATTTCCAGTTTGATGTGGTATCGGGTATCTTTGTTATAATGTGCTGTGCATTTCCAGATATGCAAATCAAAAATAGTATGGTAACAAAAATATCTTTTTTAAGCATCATTATAGTGATAAAATGGTGTCTTGTATTGATTGAACGTCAATTTTACATATTTGTTGTAATTCTTGCACGCTTCCGTGTTCAATAAAATTATCAGGAATACCTAAATTAACTATTTTGTTTGCAAACGAATGTGAAACGGCAAACGAATTTATTTTACTACCAAAACCGCCCATTATTACCCCGTCTTCTATAGTGATTATTTTTCTATAAGTTTTAAAAATGGTGTGTAATCCGCTTTCGTCTAATGGTTTTACAAATGCAAAATGATAATGAGAAACTCGCTTATATTTACTTACTTGTTTTAGTGCCTTTTGCACATTTGTGGCAATTGTTCCGGTGGATAGTATGGCTATTTCCGTTCCCTTTGTTAAACACTCACAAACGCCAATATTTATCTTTTCAAATGGCTTTTTCCAAGCTAATATTTCGCCTCTTCCTCTAGGATATCTTATAGCTATTGGGCTTTCTAATCCTAATGAGGCCGTAAACATAATATTTCGCAATTCAATTTCGTCTTTTGGTGCACAAATTATAAGATTGGGTATGCAGTTTAGATAAGCCAAATCAAACACTCCGTGATGCGTTGCACCATCTTCACCCACTAATCCTGCTCTGTCTAAACAAAAAATTACGGGCAAATTTTGTATCGCAACATCATGAATTATTTGATCATAAGCACGTTGCATAAAGGTTGAATATATGGAACAAAAAACAACCATGCCTTGTGTGGTCATTCCTGCCGCCATTGTAACAGCATGCTGCTCAGCAATTCCAACGTCAAAAGAACGCTCAGGGAAGGCTTCCATCATGTACTTCATAGAGCTACCTGTGGGCATAGCGGGTGTAATTCCTATAATTTTATCGTTTGTTTGAGCCAGTTCTACTAAAGTAAACCCAAAAACATCTTGAAATTTTGGAGGTAAATGCGTTTCATC
>DAINSR010000054.1:0-10439 GCA_036741255.1 Flavobacterium sp. | reverse complement strand
GTAACTTTTTGAATTATACAACCCTTTTAAATAAAGTGCCCTAACACCCTGAAAATATGGATATTCTTGTAAAATAGTTTCCATAACCATAGTTTGATTTTCATCAATGGCGTTTGGGTTGTTTAATAAGTATGTAATTTTGTTTGTGTTCAATTATTTATAGATTATTACCATTTAGCTAATGCTTCATTAAAAATATCTTGAGCAATTCTGTCAAAAATAATGTCTAGTGAGTTTGTTAATTGTGCTCCAGTAAGTTGTGTATTTCCATCAAAGTCATTGTAAAATGAGAATCTTTTTTCAAAATCATCGGCTTCATTTTTTCTGTTGGTAAACCTGACGTTTACAGCTATGGTTAATCTGTTTTGTGCTGCTCTTTGATCTGCAGTGGCAGTCATGGGAGTAATTCTATACTCGGTTATTTCGCCTTCAAAAAGTAGTTCGCCTCCAGCATTTGTTAAATTTAAATTAGTTTGATTTTGAATCAAATCCTGTAGTTTTAATGTAAATGTTCGTTCAATTCCTGGTTCAATTAAACTAGCATTGTTTATAAAATAGTTTACTTGAAATGTTTTAGCGTCAATGGGTTTTGCTCCAGTAAAATTATATACTCCACAACTGTTTAACAAATTCACAAGTAGAATTAGGAGTATAAAATATATCCCACTTTTTTTTATTAGATTACAAGTCATATTGTTTAATTTTTCTAAAAAGTGTTCTTTCAGAAATTCCAAGTTCATCGGCTGCCGCTTTTCGTTTTCCTTTGTTTTTTTCTAAAGATTTTTTAATTAATTCTATTTCTTTTGCTTCTAAACTAAGATTTTCTTCTACTTCTTCAATGGCTTCTGTAAATAAATAATTTGAGTCATCATCATCTTCTTGTTCAGTTATATTAGAATGGCTTTGATTTGTTTTAACCGGAATTACTTCTAATCTTGTTGAATCGTCAAAAATAGGGTTGTTATCTTCTGAACTTCCATAAATTTTTTGAATAAGTCCTTTGTGTGTTTCCTGAACGTTAATACTTCCGTTTTTAATTAAATCTAAAGTTAGTTTTTTTAAATCGGCCAAATCACTTTTCATGTCAAAAAGCACTTTGTATAATATTTCTCTTTCATTACTAAAATCGCTTTCTGATTTCTTTTCTTTAACTAAAACAGGTAGATTTTCACCTTCTTGTGGCAAATACGAGAGTAAAGTTTGTAACGAAATTTCTCTATTAGTTTCTAAAACAGATATTTGCTCAGCTATATTGCGCAGCTGTCTAATATTTCCATTCCATCTATATTTTATAAGATATGCCACAGCATTTTCCTCTAGTTTTATGGGGGGCATGCTGTATTTGTGAGCAAAATCTGAAGCAAATTTTCTAAACAACAAATGGATATCCTCCTTTCTCTCTCTCAATGGGGGCAATAAAATCTCAACGGTACTTAATCGATAGTATAAATCCTCTCTAAATTTACCGTTTTTAATGGCGTCAAACATATTTACGTTTGTGGCGGCAACAATACGCACGTTTGTTTTTTGAACTTTAGAAGACCCCACTTTTATAAACTCACCATTTTCTAAAACTCGCAGTAATCGCACTTGCGTAGTCAGAGGAAGTTCGCCCACTTCATCTAAAAATATAGTACCACCATCTGCCACTTCAAAATAACCCTCTCGAGCACCTGTTGCACCCGTAAACGAACCTTTTTCATGGCCAAACAATTCGCTGTCAATAGTTCCTTCTGGTATAGCTCCACAGTTTACTGCTATATATTTACCGTGTTTTCTATGTGATAATGAATGTATAATTTTTGGAAGACTCTCTTTTCCTACACCACTCTCTCCGGTTATAAACACAGAAATGTCGGTAGGAGCCACTTGAATGGCTTTTTCAATAGCTCTGTTCAGCTTACTATCATTTCCAATAATTTCAAATCGTTGCTTTATATTTTGTATGCTCTCCATTTTATTTTGCAATCAAAATCGTTAGTTGTTTTATTAAAAATTATAATCTTTAAACATTGTTTTTTCTATAGTGTCTCAAAATTGTCAAAAATTATCTTTAGTTCATTAAATCACTGTAACCAATAGCCTCACCAATAAGTGTTGCACCTGTGCAATCTTTAATTTTTACTAAAACAAAATCTCCTATTTTATAGTGTTCTTTTGGAAAAACCGTTACTAAATTTTCTGAGTTTTTCCCGCTCCATTGCTCTTTTGATTTTTTAGACTCTTTTTCAATAAGCACCTCTACTACATCTCCCACAAATCGCCTAGTTCTTTTTTCACTAAGTTTTTGTTGCAAGTCCACAATTTCTTGCAAACGTCTTTTTTTAACTTCTTCAGGCACATCGTCCACCATTTTTCTGGCAGCAAGTGTTCCGGGTCTTTCAGAATAATAAAACATATAGCCAAAATCATATTCAACATATTCCATTAAACTAAGTGTTTCTTTATGGTCTTCCTCTGTTTCTGTGGGAAAACCTGCAATTAAATCTTGCGAAATAGAACAATTTGGAATAATAGTTTTAATTTTATCCACAAGATTTATATATTCTTCTCTTGTGTGCTGACGGTTCATTTCTTTTAAAATTCTAGTGCTGCCACTCTGCACTGGCAAATGAATATAATTACACACATTGTGATATTTTGCAATAACATGCAACACGCTTTCATGCATGTCTTGTGGGTTTGAGGTGGAAAATCTAAAACGCATTTTAGGAAATTGCACAGCACATTGTTCTAACAGTTGGGCAAAGTCCACCGCCATAGCTTTTTGCATATCGGTTGCTTTTACAAAATCTTTCTTGAGCCCGCCGCCATACCACAAATAACTATCCACATTCTGACCCAGTAAACAAACCTCTTTAAATCCTTTGTGCCACAAATCAGTAATTTCTTCTATAATACTTTGTGGTGCCCTGCTGCGTTCTCTTCCTCTTGTAAAAGGCACTACACAAAACGTACACATATTATCACAACCTCTTGTAATAGAAACAAAAGCATTTACACCATTACTATTAAGTCTCACGGGCGATATATCTCCATAAGTCTCATCTTTAGACAAGAGTACATTAATAGCCTCTCTGCCATCTTCTACCTCTGCTAACAAGTTGGGCAAATCCTTATAAGCATCTGGACCCACTACTAAATCAACAATTTTTTCCTGCTCTAAAAACTGCTCTTTTAAACGCTCTGCCATGCAACCCAAAACACCCACTTTCATTTTCGGATTTGAATTTCGCTTTACAGCATTATATTTTTCTAACCGTTTTCGCACGGTTTGCTCTGCTTTATCTCTTATAGAACAGGTGTTTACTAAAACTAAATCGGCTTCTTCTAAAATTTGAGTGGTGTTATAGCCCTGATTATTTAAAATTGATGCTACAATTTCACTGTCAGAAAAATTCATTGCACAACCATAACTTTCAATAAAAAGTTTTTTAGTATTTGATTTCTTTTCCTTCAGTATCAAAAGTTCTCCTTGCTTTTTTTCGTCTATAATTTTTTCCATAAAATGTAAACCGCAAAATTAAGCCACAAATATAGAATATAAAAACAATATATGACAACTTGGCAGTAATTGTTTAACTATTTTTTTTGGGCGTGTCGGCATCATCCCATACTCTTCCCTTCGCTTCATGCCGTCGGTCTGCGGCAAGTAGTCATTATATTTTTTTTGTTTTTGCATAATATAGGGCTGTGCTATCGCCACCCTATTATTGCAAAAAAATGAAAAAAAATTATAATGAGCTACTTTGCCTTCGCCCTCACGCAGGGAGTGTTTAAAACTGTCTGTAACAAAATATTATTCAATGATTGATCTACTTTTTTCTCCCATCCTTTTAAAAACAACCTTTCAACACTTAGTAAAAAGTGGTCTTAATTAATGTTCTTTAACAGATAAAAATGTTTCAAATTGTCAAAATTTAAAAAAAACACATACTTTTGTCTCAAATAAAACCAGAATGGCAAAAAATTTAGTTATCGTTGAGTCGCCCGCAAAAGCAAAAACCATAGAAAAGTTTTTAGGAAAAGAGTTTCAAGTAGAATCAAGCTTTGGACACATTGCAGATTTACCCTCAAAAGAAATTGGGGTAGATGTTCTCAACGGTTTTAAACCTAAATATGAAGTTGCTGTAGAAAAAAAAGCCCTCGTTAGTAAACTAAAAAAACTAGCAAGTAGTGCAGATACCGTTTGGCTTGCATCCGATGAAGATCGAGAGGGAGAAGCCATCTCTTGGCATTTAGCCGAAGAATTAAAGCTTGATAAGAAAAAAACAAAGCGAATTGTTTTTCACGAAATTACAAAAACCGCCATATTAAAAGCAATAGAAAACCCCAGAGATATTAACTATAATTTGGTAAACGCACAACAAGCACGTCGTGTTTTAGATAGATTAGTGGGGTATGAACTCTCACCTGTTTTATGGAAAAAAGTAAAAGGAGGATTGTCTGCAGGCAGGGTACAATCAGTTTCTGTAAGGCTCATTGTAGAACGAGAAAGAGAAATACAAGAGTTCAATTCTGTTGCTACATATAGTATTACAGCCGAATTTGTTACTGAAGCTGGTAAAAGTTTTAAGGCAAAACTTCCAAAAAATTTTCAAACAAAGAAACAAGCCGAAGATTTTTTAAATAACAATATCGGTTCTAGTTTTAAAGTAGCAGATTTAGAAAAAAAGCCCACAAAAAAATCTCCAGCGGCACCATTTACCACATCAACACTTCAACAAGAAGCAGCCAGAAAATTATACCTCCCCGTTGGAATAACCATGCAGGTTGCTCAACGATTATATGAAGCAGGACTCATAACTTACATGCGAACCGATAGTGTTAATTTGTCTAATGAAGCCACTGCGGCCGCCCAGGCAGAAATTACTCGGTCTTATGGCTCACAATATAGTAATCCACGGAGTTTTAATACAAAAAGCAAAGGAGCTCAGGAGGCCCATGAGGCAATCAGACCCACAGATATGTCGCTTCATACTGTCAATATAGAAAAAGACCAAGCACGGTTGTATGATTTAATTTGGAAAAGAACTATTGCCTCTCAAATGAGTGATGCACAATTAGAACGAACTAATGTGAAAATTGAAGCTCACAATCATAGCGAACAGTTTATTGCCAGCGGCGAAATAATTAAGTTTGATGGTTTTTTAAAAGTATATCTAGAAAGTCAAGACGAAGATGATGATGAGCAAGAAGGATTGTTACCTACAATGAAAATAAATGAAAAATTAACAAACAACTATATACAAGCCACAGAGCGTTTTTCTAGACCTCCATCGCGCTATACAGAAGCATCTTTAGTAAAAAAATTAGAAGAATTAGGCATCGGAAGACCCTCAACGTATGCTCCCACTATTTCTACTATTATCAATAGAAATTATGTTGAAAAAGGAAATTCTGAAGGTGCTGAAAGGAAATATGCTCAAATTACTCTAACAAACAACAAGCTGACTTCAAAAACTTTAACAGAAATCACTGGTTCAGACAAAGGAAAACTTATTCCTACAGACATTGGAACAATTGTGAATGATTTTTTAGTTAAAAATTTCTCATCTATTTTAGATTATAATTTCACTGCAAAAGTGGAGCAAGATTTTGACGAAATTGCAATTGGAAACATCAACTGGGCAAACATGATGAATGAGTTTTATTCAAAATTTCATATCAATGTCATAGATGTAGAGAAAAATGCAGACCGGGAAAGCGGTGAACGTGTTCTAGGAACCGACCCAAAAACAGGAAAACCCATTTCTGTTCGTCTAGGAAAGTTTGGACCCATTGCACAAATAGGCGAAGCAGACGATGAAGAAAAACAATTTGCAAGTTTAAGTCCTGATCAAAATATTGGCACTATAAACCTCGAAGAGGCACTTAAATTGTTTTTATTGCCCAAAAAAATAGGTACACACAACAACGAAGAAGTTGAAGTTAATAATGGCAGATATGGTCCTTATTTGCGATATGGTAGCATGTTTGTTTCTTTGCCTAAAGGGTTAGACCCGCTCGATGTAACATTAGAAAAAGCTAAAGAATTAATAACAGATAAAATTCAGGCCGAAGCCCCTGTTGGCACTTATCAATCATTACCCATACAAAAAGGGGTGGGGCGTTTTGGACCGTTTATAAAGTGGAATAACTTGTTTATTAATGTAAATAAAAAATACAATTTTGATAAGCTGTCCCAATCAGACATGAATGAACTCATAGAAGATAAAATTCAAAAAGAAAAAGATAAGGTGCTTCATAATTGGGAGAGTGAGGGTATTCGTGTTGAAAAATCAAAATGGGGCAGAAGCGTCATTTTAAAAGGGAAAATAAAAATTGAATTAGCAAAAGAAGTTGATGCTACTGCTCTAACGCTTGAGCAAGTAAAAGATTTGATTGAAAAAAAATCTCCACCAGTAAAAGCTACTACAAAAAAAGCAACAACAACAAAAAAAACGACAACAAAAAAGAAAGTATCAGTAAAAAAGAAATAAAATTATATGTTTGATTTTCTCCAGCCGCTTTCTAATGATTTATTAATTGAATTCAGTCCGCTTTCTAACCAAAGTTTGGGTAAAAAAGTACAATTTCATACAAAAGAAAACCAACCAACACTGGAGGCAAATTCAATAGCAATAATTGGGGTTTTAGACAACAGAGGGTCAGATTATTTAGTAGAACATTCAAATTTTAATGAAATAAGAAAACAGCTTTATAACTTGTTTCCTGGTAACTGGAGCAAAAATATTTACGATTTAGGAGATATTTTAAAAGGAAACACCATAGAAGACACTTATTTTGCAGTTAAAACAGTTTGTGCCACACTCATTAAAATGCAAGTTGTACCTTTGATTATAGGTGGGAGTCAAAATATAACTTATGCCATGTACAGATCTTATGACACATTAGATCAAATGGTAAATGTTGTAACTGTTGACAGTAAATTTGATTTTGAAAACAATCATAAAAAAGCAGACGCTCAAAGTTATTTGACTAGAATGATTGTGGATGAGCCAACTAATTTATTTAATTTTAGTAACATTGGTTATCAAAGTTATTTCAATTCACAAGAAGAAATTGATTTAATTGAAAAACTTTATTTTGAAGCATACCGACTAGGAGAGGTAACTCAAAATATTACTATTGCAGAACCTGTTTTTAGAGATGCTGATTTAGTTAGTATAGACTTGACAAGTGTAACATCAAGTGTGTCTTGTAATTTAAACCCGTTTAACCCCAATGGTTTCAGTGGTAAAGAAATTTGTACCCTAGCAAGGTATTCAGGTATAAGCGATAAAGTATCGTCTTTCGGGGTGTTCAATCACAATAATTCAAGACAAGAAGCAGCACTAATTGTGCAGATTATATGGTATTTCATTGAAGGATTTCATTATAGGTTACAAGAAACCCCTTCAAGTAAAAATCAAAATTTTATAAAATATATAGTTCCAATGGAAGACGAAACCAACTTAGTTTTTTATAAAAGTACTCTTTCAGATCGCTGGTGGATTGAAGTATCTAATTTTAATTTTAGTAAGAAATTGGTAAATTCGTTATTACCTTGTTCCCATCAAGATTATTTGTTAGCTACTACTCAAGAAATTCCAAACAGATGGTGGAAGGCACAAAGAAAAAATTGTATTTGACACAATATACAGTTTAAATTTTCGTTTTTTGAGTAAAATTTGTTTATCATCTAAATAAATTTTGTGATTATTTTAATAAACTATTGCACATATCAAATAAAATAGATAGGTTTACAGTCTGAATAATAATATCATTTAACCAAAGTTAATATGAAGAAGTTCATAGTATTTACATTTTTTATAACTATTCTTGCGGGTTGTGGCGGAAGTGACAAAGGAGAACTAGTAGGCATTAAAGGGAAAAAGTGGCATCCAGAGAAGCCTTATGGAATGACATTGATTCCAGGTGGTTCTTTCATTATGGGTAAATCTGATGATGACCCAGCAAATATGCAAGACGCACCTACAAAAACAGTAACCGTTCGGTCGTTTTATATGGACGAAACTGAAATTACAAATTCAGAATATCGCCAGTTTATAGAATGGGTTAAAGACTCAACAATAAGAACCAGACTTGCTATATTAGCAGATGAAATGGGTCAGAAACCTGGGTCGGGCGGTATAGGTGAGTTTGCTTTTGATGATGCAGATCCATCAACAATGACCCCTTATGACAAATACATGTATGAAAATTATTACAGTATTGGAACTGAAGATGACCCTTATGCTGGGAGAAAATTAAACCGAAAGGTAAAATTAATCACTGACCCCCAAAAATATCCAGACGAATACTATGTAGAAGTAATGGATTCAATGTATCTTCCTGCGGCAGAATCATATAACGGTTTGAGAACTATTGATGTTGCTAAACTTAAATTTAGCTACAATGATATCAATCTTAATGAAGCCGTAAAAAAGAAAGGAAGAAAATCATTTTCTAAGAAAACTGATCCAGTAGAGATTTATCCTGATACAACAGTTTGGATAAAAGATTTTGCTTATTCATATAATGAACCTATGCATAATGACTATTTTTGGCACCAAGCATACAGCGATTATCCTGTTGTAGGGGTAACCTGGAAACAAGCCAAAGCATTTTGTGCTTGGAGAACACTTTACAAAAATTCTTATGTAAAGAAAAAGAAAGGAAGAGATTTAATTAATAAATTTAGGCTTCCCATTGAAGCAGAGTGGGAGTATGCTGCTCGTGGCGGAATAGAATCAGCTACATTTCCATGGGGTGGTCCTTATGCACACAATGATAGGGGTTGTTTTTTAGCTAATTTCAAGCCTAATCGTGGCGATTATGCAGCAGATGGTGCACTTTATACAATAGAAGCCAAATCTCTATTAGCAAATGATTTCAATTTGTACAATATGGCAGGAAATGTTTCAGAATGGACAGAAACATCTTATGATCCGAGTGCATACGAATTTGTTTCTACAATGAATCCTAATGTTCCTGATAGAAAAAATCAAAGAAAGGTTATTCGTGGTGGTTCTTGGAAAGACGTGGCATACAATTTACAAAATGCAACACGTGATTTTGAGTATGCCGACTCAGCCCGCAGTTACATTGGCTTTAGAACTGTTCAGGACTATATGGGTACCGAATCTACTAAAAATTAAAACTAATAATACTAAATAACATAACTAATCATTAAAATAAAAAAAACTAAAAAATTAAATTTATTATGTCTATACTATCACCAAAAATCATGAATTTCGCCTACGGTATGGGTGCTGCAATTGTAATTATTGGCGCTTTATTTAAAATTGCTCACTATGAATTTGGACCATTAACAGGTACCGTTATGCTTACAATAGGTCTTGTTACTGAGGCAATTATTTTTGCTTTATCAGCATTTGAGGCACCACCAAAAGATTTAGATTGGTCATTAGTTTATCCTGAATTAGCAGGGTCAGAACCTAAAGGTAAAAAGACAAAACAGGAAAATCCAACTGAGGCTCAGGGTCTGCTTTCACAAAAATTAGACATAATGCTAAAAGAAGCGAAAATTGATAGTGATTTAATGGCAAGTTTATCAAGTAGCATCAAAAATTTTGAAGGAGCAGCAAAAAGTATAGCTCCAACTGTTGACTCTATTGCATCACAAAGAAAATACAGCGAAGAAATGTCTATGGCTGCATCTCAATTAGAGTCGCTTAATAGTTTATATAAACTACAATTAGAAAGTGCTAATAGAAATGCTGAAGCTAACAAAGAAATTGCTGAAAATGCTTCAAAATTGAAAGAGCAAATGCAAAGTATGACTGCAAATATAGCTTCGCTCAATTCAGTTTATGGAGGCATGTTATCTGCAATGAGCAATAGAGGATAATTAGTTTTATCATTGAATATAACAAATAATTAAAACTAATTAAGAAAAATGGCAGGAGGAAAATTAACCCCTAGGCAAAAGATGATTAACCTAATGTACTTGGTTTTCATCGCAATGTTAGCAATGAATATGTCAAAAGAAGTTCTTTCGGCATTCGGACTAATCAATGAGAAATTTGAAGCAGCTAATACTGCATCTACACAAACAAATGAACAAATGCTTCTTGCTTTAGATGCTAAGGCTTTAGAAGCTAAAGGAGAGTTTGCAACGGCAGCTATAACAGCTCACAAAGTTGAGGCTGCTACAAAAAAATTCTATGATTTTGTAGCAACTTTAAAAGAAGAAGTTTTGAAAGGCGTGAAGCCAGAAAACGGTAAATTGCCTTATGAATCAATGGATAAAGCTGATAATATAGACCATAGTTGGTTTATTGCTGACGGTTATACAAAAAGAGGTAATGAAGTAATAGCTGCCATTGAAACATATAAATCAGAATTGAAAGAGGCACTTGGTAGTGAAAAAAAATATGAATCTATATTAAAATCTTCTTTACAACAATTTGATTTGTCAGATGTTGTAAATA
>DAINSR010000053.1:0-10441 GCA_036741255.1 Flavobacterium sp. | reverse complement strand
CATTGTCTGATATTTCTGATAATTATATCATTGCGTGGAATAAATTACCAAAAGATGTCGTTAAAAATTTTAGGAAAAAAATCTGTTTTTCCTGTTTTAACTCGTTTGTTAGAAAAAGGAGTTCTGCAATTACAAGAAGAAATTTCTGAGCAATACAAGCCCAAATTAGTAAAATATATTAAATTACAACAAACTTATTTGCAACAAGAAAACTTAGCTATTTTAATTGAAGAGCTTTCTAATGCCAACAAACAACGACAGTTAGTCTTGTCTTATTTTCAACTTCAGGCACAAGTAAAAAAACCCATTTCGGTAAAACACCTCATAGAATTTGCAAATAGTACGCCTGCGGTTGTTAAGTCTCTTATTGACAAACAAATTTTTGTTGCATATTACTTGAGTGAAGATAGGGTTTCTTTTGAAAAAGACTCCGATAGTCATTTTACATTAAGTCATCCTCAAAAAAAAGCGTTTGACCTCATTAAAACTAACTTTAGTAACAATGATTGTACTTTATTACATGGTGTAACAGCATCTGGTAAAACGGAAATTTACATTAAACTAATTGAAGACCATATTAACAATAACAAACAAGTATTGTTTTTACTCCCAGAAATTGCAATAACCACCCAATTAGTACAGCGATTAGTAGCTTATTTTGGTAATCAAGTAGCCGTTTTTCATTCAAAATATTCTAATAATGAACGAATAGAAGTATGGAATCAAGTATTAGAAAACTCAGAAAAAGCAAAAGTAGTTATAGGAGTTAGAAGTGCCTTGTTTTTACCATTTTCAAACTTAGGACTTATTATAGTGGATGAAGAACACGAACAAACTTATAAGCAAGAAGCTCCAGCCCCTAGATATCATGCCCGAGATTGTGCCTTAGTTTTAGCTAAACTTCATCAAGCAAAAGTATTGTTAGGTAGTGCCACTCCAAGTTTAGAAAGCTATTATAATGTTCAAATTAATAAATATAGACTTGTAGAATTAGCGGAACGATATGGAAATGTAATGCTTCCAGAAATTAAACTAATAGATTTAAAAGATAAGTATTTCAGAAAGAAGATGATCGGACATTTTTCTGACGAACTTATTACTGAAATTTCAAGAGTGTTAGAACTGGGGCAGCAGGTCATATTGTTTCAAAATAGGCGAGGTTTTTCTCCCTATATTGAATGTATAAGTTGCGGTCATGTGCCTAGTTGTTCTAGCTGCAATGTTAGTTTAACGTATTATAAAAACAAAAATCATTTGCGTTGTCATTATTGCGGCTATACTATTGCATGCCCTTCACATTGTCATGTGTGCCAGTCAGTGGAAATTACTACTAAAGGATTTGGAACAGAGCAAATTGAGCTAGAATTAATGAAATTATTTCCCAATAAAAATATAGGTCGAATGGACCAAGATACCACTCGAGGAAAATTTGGATATGAAAAAATTATTGACTCTTTTAAAAATAGATCCACAGATATATTAATAGGAACTCAAATGTTAGCAAAAGGGTTGCATTTTAATAATGTTACCTTAGTAGGGATTTTAAACGCAGATAATTTATTAAATCAACCAAATTTTAGAGCTTATGAAAGAGCATTTCAATTAATGACTCAAGTGGCTGGAAGAGCTGGAAGATATGACAAAAAAGGATTAGTTATAATTCAGACCTATGGAGTTAACCACCCAATAATTCAGCAAGTGCTGGATAATGATTTTCAATCTATGTATAAAGAACAACTCGCAGAACGACAAAATTTTAAATATCCACCTTTTTATAAATTAATAAAACTAACATTAAAAAACAAAGACTATGACAAGCTAAAAGAAGGTGCCATGTGGTTGTATAATGTACTGAGTCAAAACATGACTATTCCCATACTTGGACCCGAGGAGCCTGCAATCAATAGAATTAGAAATGAATATATCAGGACTATTTTAATTAAAATACCTAAAGAAAAAAATCTAATCAGTACCAAGCAAATTATACAAAAAACCTTAAACAGTTTTGAAACAATTTCCTTTTACAGAGCTATAAAAATAACTGTAAACGTTGATAATTATTGATATATAATACCTAAGGAAATTACTTTTTTAGTTGATTACTTTTAAGCCTTTTTTAAAAATCCATTTCATATACAATTTTTCTCCTTCGTTTGTATTTATAGCCTGAAATTTAGGTGCCAAGAGTGTTGCTATCACAAAACTTGCAATAGCAATCCACAGACCTTGTAAGGTTTCTGAAATCATCACTAAAAAATAAAAAATAGTATAAAAAAAGGAAAAGCCTAAAAGGTTGAATAAAAATGCTTTTGATTTTTTTGACATTGCAAAATATTTTAAAATTAGTACTGTTTAATATTCAAGTTTAGATAACGTATGCAATGAAATTAGAAATAATCCTAAAAAATAAGGTCGGTAGCAAAATTAGAATTTAGTTCTGAAATATTTCTAGCATAATTTATTACAAATAGTCTTTCAAAGTCCTTATTTCTATTGACTAAACGAGTTTTTAGAGGTGTCCTTAATTAAATTCATAATACAAACCCAGCTCAAAACCAACCGCATTAATACCATAATTTGGCATTTTAAAATTTGCATTAGACACATGCCTAATCATACTTTTTGCATCAAAAGAAAATTGATTTAATTTATAATTTGTCCCGAAGGCAAAAATATCACTAAATGCAAAACCTTTTTTTAAACGCTCAGTATCTGTGTCAATATACATGGGACCAACATTGCCAAGCAAATAAATAGATAATTCTCGATTAAAAACATAACGATATATAATGCCGAGATTTAAAACATATTCATTTATACTTTTTAATTGCATAAACTTTGCCCTGAGTTCGTTACCATTTTCTGAACTTGTAAAATATTCATGCCAATAGTTATAAGCTTCATGCTTTGAATTATAATAACTAGGTTCCACCAATAACTCCCAAGAATGATGCGTTTTTTTATTTAAGTTAAAATGTGCTGAAATTTTATATATCCTGTTTTCATACCTATAATCACTATCCTGCCGTATATAAGTATTTTGTGATGAAAAACCATATATAAAACCCAATCTTAATATTTTTTTTTGAGCCACATCGGTTTGTGAAAAAACTGCTGTTGAAAAAAATAATAAAATAATAAAGCTATATTTCATGTATGTCTGCTTTTAAAAAGGAATCTACTATTCAGTTTACACAAGATATGGTATTACCTTTATTTATGAATGTTTACTTTACTATGTTTGATGGTGTTCTATGAATATATTTATACAAAAAACTGGCTGCTAATCACTGTTTTATGTTTTATAAAAAAAAATCCGTTTCAAAATGAAACGGATTTTTTTATTTAAAAAATGTGTTATGAAGCAGCACTGGCAGCAATTAAATTTAGTGCAGAACCTGCCTTAAACCACTCTATCTGACCTTCATTATAGGTATGATTAGCTAAAATAACATCTTTTGATCCATCAGCATGAACAAATTCTAATCTTAACGGTTTATTAGGAGCAAAAGTTGTTAAATCTAAAAAGTTAATGGTATCATCTTCCTGAATTTTATCATAGTCTGCTTCGTTAGCAAAGGTTAGTCCAAGCATACCTTGTTTTTTTAGATTCGTTTCATGAATACGGGCAAAAGATTTTACTAAAACCGCTTTAACCCCCAAGAAGCGAGGTTCCATTGCAGCGTGTTCCCTTGAAGAACCTTCGCCATAATTGTGATCTCCCACAACAATTGATGCAATACCAGCCGCTTTATAGGCTCTAGCAGTAGCGGGTACTGTATCATAAGAACCAGTTATTTGATTTTTTACCTTGTTTGTAGCTTGATTAAAAGCATTGACAGCACCTATAAGCATATTGTTTGAAATATTATCTAAATGTCCTCTAAAACGCAACCAAGGACCTGCCATAGAAATATGGTCTGTTGTACACTTTCCAAAAGCTTTAATAAGTAATTTAGCACCCGTAATATTTTTTTGATCCCAAGCTTCAAATGGGGCTAGTAATTGTAAACGATCAGATGTTGGTGAAACTTTTACTTGTATAGCACTTCCATCTTCTGCAGGAGCCTGAAAACCAGCATCTTCAACATCAAAGCCCTTTGTAGGCAATTCGTCTCCATTAGGAGCTTTCAGCATTACCTCTTGTCCTTTATCGTTGATTAAAGCATCGGTTAATGGATTAAAATCTAATCGACCTGCTATTGCAAGTGCTGCAACCATTTCGGGAGATGTTACAAAAGCATGAGTATTTGGGTTACCATCAGCACGTTTAGAAAAGTTTCTGTTAAATGAATGTACAATAGTGTTTTTCTCTTGTTTATCAGCACCTTCTCTATCCCACTGACCTATGCATGGACCACAAGCATTTGTAAACACTTTTGTCCCCATTTTTTCAAAATCAGCTATAATGCCATCTCGTTCTATGGTGTATCTAATTTGTTCAGAACCTGGATTGATTCCAAATTCAGCTTTTGGAGTAATTCCGTTTTCAACAGCTTGTCTCACAATAGAAGCTGCTCTAGACATATCTTCATAAGACGAGTTAGTACAAGAACCTATCAAGCCCCACTCCACTTTTAATGGCCATTCATTTGCTTGAGCTTCTTGTTTCATTTTTGAAACAGGTGTTCCTCTATCTGGAGTAAAAGGACCGTTGATATGGGGTTCTAATTCTGAAAGATTAATTTCAATAAGCTGGTCAAAATAGTTTTCAGGATTTGCATATACTTCAGCATCAGCAGTTAAGTAGCTAGCCACTTTATCAGCTGCTTCTACCACATCTTTTCTACCTGTGGCGTTTAAGTAACGTCTCATCGAATCATCATAGCCAAAAGTAGAAGTTGTAGCCCCAATTTCGGCTCCCATATTACAGATGGTTCCTTTTCCAGTACACGACATAGAAGTGGCTCCTTCTCCAAAATATTCAACAATAGCCCCTGTTCCACCTTTTACCGTAAGAATATCAGCTACTTTTAAGATTACGTCTTTTGGAGCTGTCCATCCTGATAATTTACCTGTTAATTTAACACCTATTAATTTAGGAAATTTTAATTCCCAGCTCATTCCCGACATTACATCTACAGCATCTGCACCACCCACACCTATTGCAAGCATTCCTAATCCGCCTGCGTTTACTGTGTGAGAGTCCGTACCTATCATCATTCCGCCTGGGAAAGCATAGTTTTCTAAAACAATTTGATGTATAATTCCAGAGCCTGGCTTCCAAAATCCTATTCCATATTTATCTGATACAGATGATAAAAAATCAAATACTTCTTTTGATTGATTATTTGCAAAAGCTAAATCTGATTTGGCACCATTTTTTGCTAAAATCAAATGATCACAATGCACTGTTGTGGGCACTGCCACTGTTTTTTTGTTGGCGTGCATAAACTGCAAAAGTGCCATTTGAGCCGTTGCATCTTGACAAGCTACTCTATCTGGAGCAAAATCCACATAATCTTTACCACGAGTATATGCTTTTGTTGGAGTTTTGTCCCATAAATGAGCATATAAAATCTTTTCAGATAATGTTAACGGACGGCCTACAATGTCTCTAGCCTTATCAACACGTTCTGCTATTGTTGCATAAACTTGCTTAATCATTTCAATATCAAATGCCATAATATAATTGGTTTACTAATTTGGTTTGCAAAATTACGAAATCGTTGTATTATTAAAAAACATTTAGGTATAATATATTATTTTATTTTAGTAATTTATGAAAATCATTGTTTTTAATAATTCTAATTATAAAAATCATATTATATCTATCTTAAATTATCAAATATTTATTTTGAAATTAGTTTCACAAATCAAGCTATAACTTTAAGAACGCCTCTAAAAACTTTTTTTGTAATGAGAAATAAGGATCTAAAAAAGAATTAAGCATTTTTTTTAATTCTACAAAGGTGTAGTTATTGATTCATTAAGGATAGATTTAAAAAATATTGCTGCTGATTTAATTCAAAATACGCTTTCAATGTAAGAGCTTTATTAATGTATTAAAATCAACTTTAATCTGCTCGCCAGTTGCTAGATTTTTTAATCTAAAAAGATGTTGTTCAATTTCAGATTCTCCCAAAATTATTACAAATGGAATGTTTTTTTTATCTGCATACTTGAATTGTTTGTCAATTTTTGATGCGTCTGGATATAATTCTACTTTTATTCCTGTTTGTCTCAATTTTATTATCGTTTTCATAGCATGTAAAGCCTCTTTGTTTCCAAAATTTAAAAACAATGCTTTTGATGTGGTTCCAACCGTTTCAGGAAACAAATCAACCTCTTCCATGACTAGAGCAATGCGATCCAAACCAAATGAAATACCCACGCCACTTATATTTTTTAATCCAAATATTCCTGTTAAATCATCATAACGACCGCCTCCGCCAATAGACCCCATGGCAATACCTTTAGGGGCAGACACTTCAAAAATAGCCCCTGTATAATAATTTAAACCTCTTGCAAGAGTTACATCTAAATCTAAAAAAGCCGTTTGTAAACCAAGTTCATTTACAGTATTACAAATAAAACGCAATTCATTTACTCCTTTCATACCCTCTAGGGAATCTGATAGTAAATGGGATAATTTTTCAATTTTTTCGTTTACAGTTCCTGTGAAATGAAACAAGGGTTGAGCTTTTACCAATGCATCTTCTGAGATTCCTTTATCCAACATCTCTTTTTTTACTCCCTCCTCGCCTATTTTGTCTAATTTATCCAATGCCACTGTAAAATCAATCAACTTATCAGAAGCACCTATTACTTCTGCAATTCCAGATAAAATTTTGCGATTATTAATTTTAATGGTAACCCCACCAAGCCCCAACTGACTAAAAACGGAATCATATAGTTGTATCAACTCCACTTCTTGCCAAAGAGAATTAGACCCCACCACATCGGCATCACATTGATAAAATTCTCTAAAACGTCCTTTTTGAGGTCTATCGGCACGCCATACTGGTTGAATTTGGTATCGCTTAAACGGAAACTCAATTTCGTTTTGGTGTTGCACCACATAACGTGCAAAAGGAACTGTCAAATCGTAGCGAAGTGCTTTTTCTGATATAAGAGTTGTAAGTTTTTTATAGTCAATATTTTGTATTGATACATTTGCAAGATTATCTAAATAATCACCTGAATTTAAAATTTTAAAAATTAGTCTATCGCCCTCGTCACCATATTTTCCCATTAGCGTTTCTAAATTTTCAAACGATGGTGTTTCAATGGGTTGAAATCCAAATTTTTCAAAATTAGACTTCATTACAGTAAATATATAATTTCGTTTTGCTACATCAATGGGTGAAAAATCTCTTGTGCCTTTTGGAATACTTGTTTTTTTTGACATGCTATAAATTTGAATTATTGGAACTTGAAAAAATCCAATCTTAAATTTTTGCAAATATCTAACTTATTGTTGATTAAAAAAACTATTCTATTTTCAAAATTAAACCCAAAATACCTCAAACAAGTTTATTCAATCTCGCATTAAAACCCATATTTTATTCTAAAAAATATTTTTATTCTAAAATAATTACAAATAAATAGTATTGCCACACCCGTTAAATATTATTTAATAGAACATTGTATCATTCTATTATTTCCATATATATCCTTTCTCAATTCAATAGTTTTAAATCCAATTTTTTTGAGTAATTCAACGGTTTCCTGTGCTAAATATTGATTGATTTCAAAAAATAATTGTCCGTTCATCGAAAGATTTTTAATGGCTAACTGTCCAATTTTTCTGTAAAAAATAAGGGGATCATAATCATCAACAAACAAAGCCTCGTGAGGTTCATAGTCTAAAACATTTTTTCTAATCTCAGATTTTTCAAGAAAACGTACATAAGGAGGATTAGACACTATCAAATCAAAAGAACTTGAGTCTCTATTTTTTAAAGAGTTGTGATGAGATAAATTGTCTATTTCTAAAATATTTTCATTTAAAAAATGAATTTGTACCTGATTAAAATCTGCATTTTTTTGGGCCACTTCAATTGCTTTATTTGAAATATCAAGGGCATAAACTGTTGATTGAGGTAAGTTTTTAGCCAAACTTATAGCAATGCAACCAGAACCAGTGCCAATGTCTAGGATTTGTATATTTGAAGTTTGAGGCGTTGTTTTCAAAATCCATTCTACTAGCTCCTCTGTTTCAGGTCTGGGAATTAGTGTGTTTGCATTTACAAAAAAAGGCATCCCAAAAAACTCAACTTTGCCTATGATATATTGTATAGGTTTTTCATTTTGTAACTCTTTTAAAATAGAATTCCATTTTTCAACCTCAGCATCAGAAATTTCAAAAAAAGGTTTCAAAGCTACATCAACACGTTTTAAATGATGCAAATGTTCGGTTAGCATAAAAAAGAAACTCTCTATTTCATGAAGATCATAAATATTTTCAAGCAACCTAAAAAAATGATTTTTATAAGTTTTTAAAAGCATAGTTACTGTTGTTATATTAATAAGGTTGTTTTTAAACACTTCATATTGAAATTTTTTTGACTAGTTTGAATGTTCCTAATTAGTGTTATGAATTTAAAACCACCTTTTGTAACACCAAAAAAGCAACTATTTTAAAAATGGTAAAAATAGTTAATTTGGTTAAACCCAAAATACGCATTAGAGATTACTATTTTTTCTATCAAAAAATTTAACTCAATTAAATCGGAAAAAATCAAAATAGATTAAAAAACTAAACATCTATTTTTGAATTAAATAGTACTTTTGTTATATGAGTTTAGACAATTTTTACATGCTACGATGTGTGCAACTTGCAAAAAATGGTTTTGGTACCACATATCCAAATCCACTAGTTGGGAGTGTTATTGTATATCAAAACCAAATAATAGGCGAAGGATGGCACCAAAAATCGGGCTTTCCACATGCTGAAGTAAATGCTATTAACTCGGTAATTGACAAATCATTATTAACAAAAGCAACTTTATATGTAAATTTAGAACCCTGCTGTCATTTTGGAAAAACACCCCCGTGTGCAGATCTTATTGTATCCTATAAAATCCCTAGAGTAGTCATTGGTACAACTGATCCTAATGAAAAAGTTGCTGGAAAAGGGATTGAAAAATTAATTGAATCGGGCTGTAATGTAATAGTGGGGGTTGAGACAGAAGCTTGTTATGAATTAAACAAACGATTTTTCTTATTTCATAATCAAAAAAGACCTTATATAATTTTAAAATGGGCAGAAACATCGGACGGATTTATTGCACCAATAAAGGAAAGTTCTAATTCAGCAAAACAACCAAAACCCTACTGGATAACAAATACTTACTCTAGGCAACTTGTACACAAATGGAGAACTGAGGAACAGGCCATACTAATAGGAACACAAACCGCTTTAGATGACAATCCTGTTTTAAATGCTCGAGATTTTTATGGCAATCATCCAGTACGAATCGTTTTAGATAAATCTGGTAGAATAAAAAACCATTTTCATATAAAAGACAACACCATAAAAACTATTATAATCACAGAAACCGATGCGTTTAAAAGCACCACAAATTGCATTTATGAATTTGCTGTGTTTAACGAAAATTTGATTGATCAGATACTTACTATCTTACTAAAACATAACATTCAATCTGTAATTATAGAAGGAGGTGCACAAACTATTCAAACTTTTATAGATACTAATGTGTGGGACGAGGCACGAATTTTTGTAAATGAAGTAGAATTTAAAAGCGGAACAAAAGCACCTACAATCAAAGGAAAAATTATATCAAAAACAACTATTTTAAACGATACCTTAACGATAAAAAACTATGATAAAAGCAATAATTTTTGATTTTGGAGACATACTCATCGACTTAGAAAAAGATACAGTATCAAACGAATTACAAAAAATAGGTTTGCATACAGAAAATAAAGAATTGATAAGATTAAACCATTTATATGAAGTAGGAGGAATAGATGAAAAACAGTTTTTATTGGGCTTGCAACAACAAATTCCTACAGTTGAAATTGACAAAATTAAACAAGCTTGGAACACTATTTTAGGCAACTTCCCCAACTATCGATTAGAATTTTTAGAGGCACTATCTACAAAATATTCATTATTTTTATTGAGCAACACAGATTATACTCATATTGAATATTTTAAAACAAAGGTGGGATCAAACTTTTACAATAGATTTAGAGCGTGTTTTGAAAAGGTATATTATTCCTTTGAAATGGGAGTGCGAAAACCCGACGAGTTGATATATAAACGGGTTATAGAAGCACACCAGCTAAATCCTCAGGAATCACTTTTTGTAGATGACAAAAAAGAAAATACAGATGCAGCAAAAAAAACGGGACTACAAGTTTGGAATTTGCAGGTTGGAAAAGAAGATGTGATTGATTTAGAAAAAGTTTTAACAAGATTTAAATAGCAATCACACTTATGCAAGTTGGCACACAAATTCTAAATATTAGA
>DAINSR010000052.1:0-10622 GCA_036741255.1 Flavobacterium sp. | reverse complement strand
TATTACAAACTAAAACTACTTCAAAAATAAGCACTTACTCCTTTTTAAAATATTATTATATTCCAAAATTTAAAAAAGGCCGTGAGCACTTATTTTTATTGCATTTTTAGCTTTCATTACGAAGTCTAATGCGTATTTTGGGTTTAAATATTTAGAATATAGCCATGTTTTTATTTTTTATAGGTGTTTGATGATATGTTTTTGCAGTTGTGCTTTTTGTGAAACAGCTATTGCACAAAGTTTCTAAAAGTTTTTTACAAAGTTACACAGATAAAAAAACAGCACCTCAAAAAAAGAATTAGCCGTTTACAATTATTAATTATACCCTAGCGAAGTGTTTTTTGTTATAAAAATGTAAAAAAAAATAATTTTTTATTGTTTTTTTTATTACTTTTATTTTTTTTTAAAGCAAACATAAATTTATTTTAAATTTTTTCATGAAGACAATTAACAATACCCATTTTGAATCAAAAAAAGTACTAATAAGAGTTGATTTTAATGTTCCGTTAGATGAAAATTTTAACGTTACTGATGCTACAAGAATAGAGGCTGCAAAGCCAACAATAGATAAAATTTTAAACGATGGTGGAAGCGTTATTTTGATGTCGCACTTGGGCAGGCCAAAGGGGAAAGAAGAGAAATATTCCTTAAAACACATTTTACCAAAAGTATCTGAAGTGCTGGGCAGAGAAGTGCTTTTTTCATCAGATTGCATAGGCGACGAAGCTCTTGAAAAGTCTAAAAATTTAAAACCAAATCAGGTTTTATTATTAGAAAATCTTCGTTATTATCCACAAGAAGAAGCAGGCGATATTGATTTTACTAAACAACTAGCCGCTTTGGGTAATTTTTATGTGAACGATGCCTTTGGAACGGCTCATCGGGCACACGCCTCAACAACAATTATTGCAAACTTTTTTAAAGATGATAAGTGTTTTGGTTTTTTATTAGCAAAAGAAATTGAAAGTATTAACAAAGTACTATCTGATTCTCAAAAACCAGTAACCGCAATTTTAGGCGGTTCTAAAGTATCTTCAAAAATCACTATTATAGAAAATATTTTAGATAAAGTTGATCACATGATTATTGGTGGCGGGATGACCTTTACTTTTATTAAAGCATTAGGGGGTAACATAGGCGATTCTATTTGCGAAGAAGACAAGCAAGAACTAGCTTTAGAAATATTAAAACAAGCCAAAGCAAAAGGTGTTCAAATTCACATTCCTGTAGATGTAATAGCTGCTAATGCATTTGCTAATGATGCACAAACTCAGGTTGTAGATGTTACAAACATTCCAAACGGATGGCAAGGATTAGATGCCGGACCAAAAACCCTAGATATTTTTAAAGACATAATTTTAAAATCAAAAACTATTTTGTGGAATGGTCCTGTGGGTGTTTTTGAAATGCCAAGCTTTGCAAACGGAACCATTAAAGTGGGCGAATATATTGCTCAAGCAACAAAAGATGGTGCTTTTTCATTAGTGGGCGGTGGTGATTCTGTTTCTGCGGTGAAACAATTTGGTTTTGAAGACCAAGTAAGTTATGTTTCTACAGGCGGAGGAGCCATGCTTGAAATGCTTGAAGGAAAAAGTTTACCCGGAATTGAAGCTATAATTCAATAAAATAAACTTTTTTGAGTTATCTTAAATTACAAAATATTAGATTACAAACTATGAAAATAAAAAACCTATTATTCTTTTTGCTTCCCATAGTATCTTTTGCACAGTTAGATTTTGCACAAAATACGGCACAAATAGTTCAAAAATCAACCCCATTAGAAATATTAAAAGCTTCTTTTGTAAATCATAATACAAGTACATGTATTGATACCCGTTGGCTGGAAGAACTAACAAATCAGTCTCTTTTTGACAATATGTATGCTGATGTATCTAACTTAGATATTGACCAGCCCGTTGCTTATGAATTATCTACAGAAACGCTCAAGAAGAAGCTTCAAATATTAGATAATAAATCACCTTTTAATATTGAATATAATAGTTCTTTAGAAAACGTTATTAAATCGTTTTTAAAAAACAGAAAGGCTAGTTTTGAACGATTAATGGCTATATCAGAATATTATTTTCCTATGTTTGAAGAGCATTTAGCAAAGTATAATGTGCCGTTAGAGATAAAATATTTAGCCATAGTAGAATCGGCATTAAACCCAAAAGCAAAGAGTAGAGTAGGTGCATCTGGTTTGTGGCAGTTTATGTATCCCACAGGAAAACAATTTAATCTTGAGGTTAATTCATATATAGATGAGCGATTTGATCCGCTAAAAGCCACTGAGGCTGCATGCCAGTATTTGTCTAGTTTGTATAAAATTTTTGGTGATTGGAGTTTAGTTTTAGCTTCATACAATGCTGGTCCAGGAACTATTTCAAAAGCAATCAGACGCTCAGGAGGAAGTCAAAATTACTGGGATATTAGAAAAAATCTACCTAAAGAAACAGCTAATTATGTACCCGCATTTTTAGCCACTATGTATATATATGAATACAAAAAAGAGTTAGGTATTGTACCTAAAAAAGCACCTATTACTTATTTTGAAACAGATACTGTTAAAGTAAAAAGGGAAATGAGTTTTAGTCAAATAGCAGAAATATTTGATATTTCAAAAGAACAAATAGCTTTTTTAAACCCTATTTATAAATTAGAGGTTATTCCGTTTGATCATCAAAAACCTCATTATTTAAGACTCCCAAAGGACAAAATTGGGTTGTTTGTTTCTAATGAAGAGGCTATTTATGCTTACCTTGATTTTGTAAAAAATGGTGGTACTGTTCAAGAAAAAGAACCAGAGTTAGTAGTACAAACACAAACGGTTGAACCTATGACTACACCCGCCACAAAAACAGCAAAAGAAAAAAAGCCTGTGGTTGTAGAGGCAGTTAAACCTAAAGGGGTACTTACTTATCATACTATTGTGAAAGAAGAAAATTTAGGAAAAATTGCAAAACAATATCAAGTTACTGTTTTAGATTTGATTAAGTGGAATGACCTTAGATCATCTGTAATCAACGTTGGCGAAAAAATAAAAATATATACTAAACAAGTACATTCTACTACTAACGAAACAACTTTAGACGCTGAGGTTTTAGCTCAATCTGAACCTGCAAAAGAAGAGACAACTAAGCCCGAAATTAAGAAGCCATTTGTTGCAAAATCTAATAAAACTATTTATGTTGTTAAAAGTGGAGATTCATTATATACTATTGCAAAAAAATTTCCTGGAGTTTCTCCAGACGATTTAAAAAAATGGAACGATATTAGTGGCAATAAAATTAGACCCGGAATGAAACTAAAGATTAACGGGTAATGTTTTGTTAAATTAATAAGTATTCTAATGAAAAAAAGTCTTTTTTTTTTAAGCCTTTTACTTACTTTGTTTTCTTGTAAAGAAGAGTCAAATAATACAAATCAAAAACCCGAATCGTCAGGAAATATAAACAATATTTCAATTTTTATTGATGATGCTTTGTGGAATGGTATTTTAGGAGATTCGTTAAGAAAAAAATTAGCTGCCCCCGTAGATGGATTACCACAAGAAGAACCTTTGTTTACCATTAATCAATATCCATCAAAAATATTTGACGGATTTGTTAAAAAAGGCAGAAATATTCTGGTTGTTCAAAAAACAAATAAAACAGGTTTTGGTGCTTCAAAAAATTTATATGCCGCACCTCAAAATGTGTTTTTTATTTCGGGGAGTACAACAGAAGAAATCTTAGAAATTATTGAATCAAAATCTTCTCAAATTATTGCTACAATAAAAAATACCGAAATTGTTGAGACTCAAAAGCGAATGAAAAAATCGTTAGTAAATGATTCAAAAATTGAACAAACATTTGGACTTACTCTCAATATTGGTTTTGGTTATCAATATGATACTGTTAAAGATAAGTTTATTTGGCTTAGAAAAGAATATCAATCAGGCTATAACAGCATTTTAATATATGAAGTGCCATTAAATAGAATAGATAAAGATAATAATACCATTCAAAACATCATTAGCATTAGAGATTCTATTGGGAAGGCTAATATACACGGAATGTTACAAAACACTTGGATGATTACAGAAGAGGCTTATGCTCCTTATTTGTTTCAAATTAAAATTGATAATAAGCCCACTTATTTGTCAAAAGGAACCTGGGAACTCAAAAACGACTTCATGGCAGGACCGTTTATAAATTATGCCATTAAAGACACAAAAAATAAACGCTATGTAATGATAGAAGGGTTTACTTATTTGCCTTCAAAATCAAAGAGAGACCTTGTTTTTGAGTTAGAAGCCATCATTAATTCTGCAAAAATTATTAAATAATACTATTACTCAGCAGTTTTTTGATTGTTAAGTGTTATACATCTAAATGCAAACACAAAGATGAATAGTTCTTCAAAATAGAATTACCCAAAGTTTTTACAGGGAGTTTTTGTAGAAACTATTTCTTTTCATAAACATTATCATCTTTGTTCACATCAGCCATAAGACCGCTGGGGTCAATAATTATGGCTTTTATAAGGGATTTATTTTTGGGTATTATAAAAGTATAGGTAGGATATGCCCAGTCCCATCCTTCTAAAACAGTTCTTTTAATTTCTGGATAAGGATTTTCTTTTTCAAAACGCATCAGTGTATTTGGGATATAAAAAGTTTCTTTTGTTTCATCTTCATAAATTACTAAAATATCTAAAGGCATTGGAATTCTACCTTTTCGTTCAAGAGTTATTTGGGTTTTAAGCTCTACTTCGTCTATTTTTTTTATGCTATAATCAATAGTATTTGTAGTTTGTGTCCATTCTAACAAATACCAATCAAGTAATGCTCCAGAAACTCGCTCTGCACTTCTTTTAAAATCATTTGGTGTTGGGTGCGAAAACTTGTAATCAAAATAATAGCGTTTTAATGTTTTCAACAAATTTTCAGCTCCTATGATATACCCCAATTGAGCTAAAAAAACTTCCCCTTTACTATAAGCCCCAATGCCATAAGATTTGTTATAATCATACCGGTCTGCATGAGTAGAAAGTGGTTGTTCGTTTCCAGAATTTGCTAAACTAATATAACTTGTGTAAGAAGATTCAAAAATATTATCTTCTTTTTCTTTAGGAGGCATTATTTCGTTCATGGCTAAATCAGAAATAAATGTGGCAAAGCCTTCATCCAGCCACTCATGTTTAGACTCGTTTGTGGCAAGTACAAACTGAAACCAAGAATGTGCCAATTCATGTGCCGTAACGCCCACTAGACTCCCTAGGCTTCTGTTACCCGTTATTAATGTACACATGCCATATTCCATGCCACCATCTCCACCTTGAATAACAGAATATTGTTTGTAAGGATATAATCCTACATTTTTATTAAAAAAAGCCAGCAGTTGGGCTGTTTTGGGTTGGAGTTTTTTCCAGTTTTCTATATTTTCGGGTTTATTTTTATATAAAAAGTGAAGTTCCACATCGTTATCTGCAGTTATGATATCATGAAGATATTCATTATCTGCAGCCCAAGCAAAATCGTGCACATTTGGGGCTATAAAATGCCAAGTAAGTTCTTTTATATTTTTAGAATGATTTACAACTACATTTTTATCTTGATATCCATGCCCTATTAGGTTTTTGTTTTGAAGATACCCCGTGCCACCAATAGTATATGATTTATCTATTGTGATTTTTACATCAAAATTTCCCCAAACACCATAAAATTCTCTTCCAATATATGGATCTGCGTGCCAACCCTCAAAATCGTATTCTGCCATTTTTGGATACCACTGCGTCATGGATAGTGCCACGCCTTCGTCAGAATTTCGTCCTGATCGGCGAACTTGTAGTGGCACCTGTCCGTCAAAATTAAGACTAAAAAAAGCTTTTGCTTTGGGTAAAATAACATCTGCAAGGCTAACTTCAAGAATTGTTCCTACTACTTTTGTAATGGTATTTTTTCCGTTTTGCTTAAAATCTGAAATTTTTAAATACCCAATTTCGTTTGGTTTTAAGGTTTTAATTCGGCTTTCTATAACTTCTTTTCTTGCAACTTTAAATTTTTTAATCATTCGAGCATCAGGATCGGCAATGGTTTGTAGCCTAATATCCATGGCACTATTTGGCTGAAAGGCATTTGGATATAAATGAAAGTAAACTTTTTTTAAGGTATCAGCAGAGTTGTTTGTATAAACAATTTCTTGAGTTCCTTTATATTGAAAGGTTTTTACATCCATTTTCACATCTATTTTATAATCAATGTGTTGCTGCCAATAGCCGGGATTAGGGTTGTTTTGAGCAAATGATACAACCGAAAAAAGTGAAATTAAAAGTATTTTTTTCATGTGCTTTGTTAAATTTTAATATAACTGTCAACTAAATATTATTGAATTCAGATTCTAATTGCTTCACTTTCTCATAGATAAAATCGTTTTCCCAGCCTTTTCTGATGAAATAATCGCAAAATTTTTTTCGCTTTTTCAGTGTGTTTTTTTCACTAATGGATTGCCAATGTTTTAATGAAATTTCTTCAAACAAATCATAGTAGGCGGTTTCGTTAATTTCTTTAAGGGCTATTTTTATGATGTTTGCCGATATGTTTCTTAGTTTTAACTCGTTTACAATTCTAATTTTACCCCAGTTTTTATAACGGTGTTTGCCTCTCACAAAACTTTGAGCAAATCGTTCTTCATTTAAAAAATTGTTGTCTATTAAATACACCATTATCTGGTCTTTTTCTTGGTTAGAAAGCAAAAAAGAAAATAATTTTTGATACACCTCTTTGTGACACCTGTCTTGGTAGGCACAAAAAAACTCCATTTTCCTTTTTACGGCTTCAAATGATAAAGCGTGATGTTTTTCGTTTTCCAATGGTTTTAACTTTAGTTACACAAACTTAAAAAAGATACCTCTTTCAAAATAATGAAGTTGTTTAAACGACTTCAATTACAAATTAGTATGTTTGTACTCTTTTAAACTAAATATTATTTTATCTAGGTAAAAATAAGGTTATTTTTAAAAATTGCATCATGAAAAATAGCTTACTTTTTGTTGTGCTTTTAGTTTTGAGTTTTTGCTGGGGACAATTTAATATATCAACCTTTAAAATAAATTGTAGTGAACACAATAATCGATTTATTAAATGGACTAGTACAAGTTTTTTTACTCATTTTGTAAACGAATGGGCTAGTTTAAATTATGATTCTAAAAATTATATCAAACCATTTTCAGTTAAATCTTCCACAAACCATTTTCAGTTAAAATCAACAGATGATTGTGATTTTACATCAAAAGCAACACCTACTTCACTGGCTGAAATTATAAAAATAGACAAAAAGCCAAATTTAGAAACCAAAAAAAATAATCAGCCCTTAAATGGTACTTATACTGCGGGTGATTTTAGACCCTTGTTTAACACCGATTTGTCTTTTGATGGGGCTTGGGAATATTATGACGGAACTTCTTGGGGTTTAGTTCCAGACGGGAAATCGCCTCAAAATACTATTGTTGCAATTCACAGAATCATTATTAATAAATTTGTAACAGGTGGTGCAAGTAGCACCAAAGCATATAACTGCGATTTTATTATTGAAGCCTCTGGAAAGCTCACAATAATTGACAACAGTAGTTTGCCTTTAGCCGAAGAAATGATAGCCGCAAACAAAAAAATGGAAGTTTTATCAGGAGGCATTTTAACCATTGAGGGGAATATTGATGTGTCTTCATCGGCAAGTTTGATAATTAGAAATGGGGGTACTATGAATTTGAATCAAAATTCTATTACAAATAATCACCCTATCTGGGACGGAATAGAACTTTTTGAAAGTGGCTCAACAGTTTTAATAACTAAATGGGATTGGACTGCTGCTCCAGAAAACAGAAGTTTAATAAATACCTCAACCGCTATTTCAAACAATTTAAACGGTTATAAATTTGGAAATTTAATTTTAGCTGTTGAACCTTTAACAACAGATTGGATACTTGTTAGTGGGGCAATAGGAATCATAAATCTTTGTGAAAATGATTTAGAAATTTCAAATTTATCCAATACAAATTATATTTTAGGAGCGTCAAATAATGTGGGTTCAAACGGATTTTTAGTAAACGGTAACCTCACTATTTTTGAGGGCAATTTTAGTTTTGGGAGTAGTTTTAGTAATCATTCATTCAACCATCAGTTTGTCATCAATGGCAATTTTTTTTGTGTTTCAAATGCTATTTTAAAAGTTCATCATGTGGGTTCTAATACTCCTGTTAATCTCAATGGAAAAGTAACTTTTAAAGGCAATGTAACCATTGCTCCAACTACAAGTTTATTAACCAACGATGGCGGCAGCGGATTACCAGCTCGCATGGGGATAGAATTTGAAGGAGGCTCACTTGCAACTCCAAAAAGGATTGATATAGCCCCTGTTGCTGTTTGCATACCTATGACTATAAAAACATCTGGTTTTAGACAATTAGCCTCTCAAGACCTTACAACAAATAGTATTTCCTCATATACTACTCCATTTATTATAGAAAACGGAGCGAGTTTTCATTTTGGATGGGCTACAAACGGCATTACTCCGTTAGTCATAAAAAAAACAAGCACTAGTCCACAAGGCACAAATACATTTACATCTAATCAAGGTTCAAGTTTGTATATAACTTCACTCAGCGGCTTGCATCAATCATCTGCAACGCTCGGAAATGTTTTGTATGCATCCTCAAATAAATCATTTAATCAAACCGCTTCATTTTATTTTGTGGGTAAAGACAATCAAACCACAGGAGATGCTATTACAAGTGGTTCTACTGGCAAAATTGTTGGGGTTGATTTATTAGACGATACCAAAAAACTAACCTTATCTAACAACATTGGAATTTCAGGTGCAACAACACTAGACCCATTGGGCGGTAGATTAGAAATTAAAAAAGGAATTGTCATTGGAACTTCATCGGCAGATTTTCTAGGAACAGGACGTTTAGTAATGACTGGAGGAGAGTATAGAATTAGTACCATTACAAGTGTTCCGTTATCAAATCATTTGCCACAATTATCAAATTATATCAATTACTCTTTAACAGGCGGAACAATTCATTTAAACGGAAGTAATGCCACTCAAATTTTATCAGGAACGCCCAGTTATTATAATTTAACTGCTAGTGGGTCTAATACGTTAGGTTTAAATTATAAAGGAATTAGCAACGCTACATTAATTTCAAACCAAGTTTTGATATCAGAAAGTGCTGTTGTAGATGTGCAGAACAACTCTTTTGGAGGGATAACGACCCATTTAACCATGAGCGGTACAAGTCAATTTATAACAGCCGGAATAGGAGTTAAACCAGACATGGGAGGTGATTACAATTTAGGAGTTGGAACAAAAATTACCTTTACAAACAAGGCAGGAACATTACAAAGCATAAGATTATCACCCAATTATTATGCTATTGATATTGAAGGCAGTAATGTGGGCACAAACACACTTGCAAGTAGTATTAAATTACAAGCAGGAGGCACTTTTACCATAAAATCCACGGGGGTTTTTAAACATGCAAACACAGCAGGATTTACTGATGTGCCCAATGCCGCCATTAGCAATACTAATTTGCCCTCCATTATTTTAGAACCAGGTTCTACTGTAGAATATGCAGGATCTAACCAGTTTATTACACCTTTTAGTGGGTTTTATAAAAATTTGAACATCTCAGGCACTGGTACAAAAACACTTTTGGCTCCTTCACAAACCTGTATTGATGAAAACCTGAATGTTCTATCAAGTAAACTTTTAGTAGAAGCAAATAAAGATTTAACCGTAAAAAAAGCTGTTCTAATAAATGACTCAAACGGATTTATAGAGTTAGAAAATAACGCTCAGTTAATTCAGATTGATGAGGGAGATGCTAATGAGAGTAACAATTCAAACGGTTTTAAACTTCAACGAACAGCGCTGGTTAAGAATTTAGATTATGTATATTGGTCGTCTCCAGTTTCAAATTTTTCTGTTTCAAACCTGCCACACCACCATCAATATTTTTGGAATCCTACCGTTATTAATCCAAATGGCTCACAAGGAAATTGGCTGAGTGCGTCTGGAATAATGAATAAGGGGCAAGGTTATATAGCTCGAATTTCTAACAATTCCGCCACAATTCCAGTAAACACTTCTGTTTATTTTATGGGCAACAAACCTTTTAACGGAACTTTTACTTATGAAATTTCTAGGGGTACACATGCAGACACAAACGATTGCTGGAACCTCATTGGCAACCCTTACCCTTCAGCCTTAGATGCCGATTTGTTTTTAAATGAAAACACCTCAATTGAGGGAAGTATAAGAATATGGACACACGGCACAAGTCCGTCAATGATAGCGAGTCCGTTTTATCAAAATTTTACTTATAATTACTCGGCAGACGATTATATTATTTATAATGGAACGGCAACCTCAATTCCGGGTATTTTTAACGGAGCCATAGCATCTGGACAAAGTTTTTTTGTTAGAATGCTAGACGAAGGAGAAACTGCCAGTACTCCAGCAGCAACATCTTTTGTTACATTTAAAAACGCATTTAGAAAAGCTGCAGATAATAGTATTTTAAACAATAATGCATTTTTTAAAAATAATAACAGTTCTTCATCTTTGCAAAAAAGT
>DAINSR010000051.1:0-10694 GCA_036741255.1 Flavobacterium sp. | reverse complement strand
ATAAACCAATTATACATTAAAATTACTAATCCTACAAGAGCAGGAGGTCCTTATGACGGTACCCAAGAAATAAACGCTACAAATTATCCTGAATTGTCAGAGTTTAACTTGAGGTATCCTACATCAACGGGAATTAGTACTGACTGGCAAGATTTAACTTTTAGAACAGCTTATTCAAATTCTTACAATGTTTCATATAGAGGAGGTGATAAAAATAAAAATTTATCTGTAAGTCTAGGTTTACAAAATCAGCAAGGTGTTATTATTAATTCATATAATAAGAAAGCCACTTTTAACATGAATGGTGCTAGAAAGGTGTTCAACGATAAAGTAGATATTTTTTCTAAAACAAATTTAGCTACTAACAAAGCAAATGCTTCATCTGTAGGAAATGGAGATATTTTACAACAGCGAAGTATTGTGTCTAGTGCATTAATATTTCAGCCAATTTATGATTTACTAGAAACGGGTGAAAATGATGTTTTATATGCGGACTTAAATGAAGGCAACATCGTTTCAAATCCATATACGCTGGCAACGCTTGTAACTGACCAAAAAGAGTCCTTTAATTTTATTCAAAATTTGTCGTTGACGGCAAAAATTACTCCTAAACTAACGGGTATTTTAAAAGGAATGTTTAACTATCAAAAAAGCAGCAGAGATAGTTACTATCCTATCAACACTACACGTGGGAGAAGAAATAACGGTGAGGCAAGTCAGTCTTCTTTAGAAAATAGAAAGACATATTTAGAATCAAGTTTGAGATATAGAAATAACTTTAAAGGACATAATTTTGATGCAATTTTAGTGGGAACTTATGAAAATAATTTTATTCGTTCCATTTTTAACAAAGCTTTTGGTTTTGGTTCTGATGTTACATCGTTCTATACTTTTCAATCTGCAACAGATGTGCTTGTGCCTGTAACAAATTTTAATGAATTTGGACTTTTATCTGGTTTATTTAGAGTGGGGTACAATTACAAAAATAAATATTATGTAGATGTTAATTCGCGTATAGATGCTTCATCAAAATTTGCTAAAAATAATAAAAGTGCTATTTTTCCATCTATTGCTTTAGCATGGACAGTTTCAAACGAAAAATTCTTAAAAAAAATAGATAATATATCAAATTTAAAACTTCGATTGTCTTATGGAAAAACGGGTAGTAACCCCATAGCGCCTTATCAATCGTTAGCACTTTTATCCCCCATTAGATATAACTTTAACGACCAGTTAGTAACGGGTTTTTATGAATCTAATTTAGCTAATGATGATTTAACATGGGAAACTACCGACCAGTATAATGCGGGTATTGATTTAAGTATTTTTAACTCAAAAATCAGCTTTACTTTTGATACTTATTACAAATTAACTAATGATTTGCTTCAAAATGTAAAACTTCCACCATCAAACGGATATGCTTCTATAGTTGATAATTTTGGTCAGGTAGAAAATAAAGGGATTGAGCTTGCCATGAATGCTACTATTTTTGATAAAAAAGATTTTGGCTGGAACATTAGTACAAACTTTTCTTTAAACAGAAATAAATTAGTTCGATTAAACTCTAATTTAGAATTTCAATTAGGTCCCTCTGTTGGATTTGCCGAGGCTTATCCTATAATGTTTATGGAGGGAATGCCACTCGGTATTTTTTGGGGTGCTCAAACTAATGGAATTTATAAAGATTGGGACGAAGCAAATAGTAGCGGAATTAGTGGTGCTACACCCGGAGAAATTAAATATATAAACAATCATATAGATGTTGATGCAAATGGAAATCCATTGCCATTGCAACAAATCAATTTTGCAGATTTTGTTCAAATAGGTGATCCAAATCCTGATTTTACATTTGCAATTACGAACAATTTTAGATACAAAAACTTTGATGCCAATATTTTATTAACAGGTCAAAAAGGAGGAGATTTATTCTGGGCTGACTCTTGGTTACTATTAGGGAACAATAACACCAGAAATGGTTTAGTTTCTGCAGTTGAAGACGGATGGCAAGCCCCATTAACAGTAGATTCAAGTGGAAATGTAATTTATAGTCCCGCAAGCGGAAATACAGATGGAGCAATTTATCCTGCACCTTTGTTAAGTGGCGGAATCAGATCTTTACCTTCTGATAAACAAATTTATGATGGATCTTTTATCAGACTAAAAAACCTTAATATAGGTTACACTTTAAAGTTTAAAGGAAGTACTAGTATGCGAGTATATTGTGCTGCTCAAAACCTTTTTACATGGACAAATTATCCAGGCTTTGATCCAGAAACAACCTCTTTTAACAAAGATCCGCAGCGTAGAGGGGTAGATTTTGGTGGATATCCTGGAACAAAAAACTATTCTTTAGGATTACAATTTAATTATTAATAATCAAATATTTCAAAATTGTGCTTGTATCTAATCCTAAATTAGGAATATTCTAAACTGTATCCAATAGATTACTTATCAAAAAATAATAATAAAAATATGAAAACAACATTAAACATAAAAAAAATCTTCATTTTAGGCTTCACATTGCTACTTTTAGGGTGTGATTCAGTATTAGAGGAAGAACCACTAGGACAACCTGGTACCGATTTTTTCTACAATAATGAGAATGATGCTTTGGCTTCACTAAATGCTGCTTATGCCGATTTAAAAAACGGAAACGGTTACTACCGTCAAACTTTTTTATCCAATCTTTTTGCTGCTTCAGATCAAGGAACACCAAATGCTGGGAGACACGGAAGCTTTAGAAGGGGAACTATTGAAAATACAGACCCTAATTTACCACAACTATGGACTGAAATTTATATAGGTATTAGAGATGCAAATAACGTAATTGCCCGAGTTCCAGAAATTCCTGTAATGAATGAAGAATTAAGAAAACGAATTTTAGGGGAAGCTAAATTTTTAAGAGCTTTGCACTATTTTAATTTGGTTCGTTGTTTTGGCGAAGTACCTCTTCGTTTAACTCCTGTAAAACCGGGAGAAGAAGGATTACCAAAATCGTCAATTGCAGATATTTATACCGCCATTATTGAAGATTTTAAATTTGCAGCTGATAACTGCTGGGGGTTTAATGAAGTTAGAAATGGATATACTAACAACATTGGTAGAGTAACTAAGGCATCAGCACATGCCATGCTAGCAAAAGTTTATATTCAAATTGCTTCATCAAAACGAACAGCTGAGTCAGGAATTTCAGGGAATGCTCGTTACACCGCTATTGAAGGTTCTGCATTATCTTATTATCAATTGGCTAAGGAACAGTGTGATTTAGTATTGACTCAAAGTGGTTATAGACTGGTTACTACTCTTGCAGAATGGATACGATTATTTGAAGCTACTAATGGAAATAATGCCGAAATGCTTTTTGAAATACAAGGATCTTCTATTGTAGAGCAAGGAACCTTGTTGTCTAATTTGTTTAGCCCTCAAAATGCGGGGCTTTCAGGTGGAGGCTTTGGGGGTACTAATGCTTTTATACCAGCTTTTATTAATTCAAACCTCAACAAGGCTGATATTAGATTTCAAAATTCAATAATCAAAGAGTATCAAGATCCAACGATTAAATATGTGTTGAATTCAACCAGCACTGGATATACACGAACAAATATTGCTACCGGATTGCCTATTTCAGGTGTTTTATCCAGAGTTTTTTCTTCAAAATATATAGACCGTGATGCCACTACAGAATATACAAGCCAACAAAACTGGCATGTGATTCGTTTAGCAGATGTGTATCTAATGCGTGCTGAAGCACTGGCAGAAATTAATGGAGCACCAAGTGCCGCAGAACCCGATTTGAATGCACTTCGATCTCGTGTGGGAATGTCTAATTTTTCAAGTGCGGGTATGACTATGGCAACCTTTAGAACTGCTTTACTACGGGAACGTGCCGCAGAATTATCTGTTGAAGGACATCGCTTTTTTGACATTACCAGAATGGGCGTTTATGACGAAATGTGTAGAGCTGCTTATGGCAACATAGATGGACCACGTCAGGCAAATGATTACACTTGGCCTATTCCGTTAGTAGAATCTGCAGCTAATCCTAACTTATAAATTGCTATTAACCATAAGTGTCCTATGCGTTAGTGTAAATTATTTACTGCAATCAATAAATTGGATTTTTAAAGAATAAATAACAAATTAATTTCAATAAATATAGACGCTTATATTATCTAATAATATTGTCTTCAATGAATAGCATATAAATATGAAATTTAAAAATGTCTTTTTTATTGTATCTTTTGTTTTTGTTTATCCACTTCAGGGTCAGGTTCAAAAGCCAAATGTTGTTTTTATAATTTCAGACCAACACAAAGTAAATGCATCGGGAGCTTATGGCGGTAAACTAGCTAAAACTCCAAATATTGATGAGCTGGCAAAAACAGGGGTAAGGTTTAATCATTGTTATACTCCTTCTCCTGTTTGTGCTCCTGCTCGTGCGGCACTAATTACAGGAATGTATCCGTATGCTAACGGTGCTATATATCACAAAGCACCCGTAAAAATGCCCGATGGTACAATTAAAAATATGGGAAGTGGTTATTTAAGAGAAACTGGCTACCACAAAGGAATCAAAACCTTAGCCGAGATTTTTAAAGATCAAAATTATATAACGGCTTCTCCTGGTAAAATGCACGTGCATGGCGAACTTCAAAAAAATGTAGATGAGAACCACAAAGAGGGTAATAATATGGGCTTTGATGAAATTAATACCCGATATTATACTTATTTTCCGGGTGGTCATTATGAAGATGAGGTGGGAGAGGACACTTACATGAGATATCGTCAATTTAAAAAATACAGTCATGTTTTTAAAGCGGGTGCCGATGATTTTAATCTTTTTTATGAACCCACACTTGTTCAAAATGATGAAGATAATTTTGATATGGTTGTGGCAAAAAAATCTGTAGAATTTATTGAAAAACGTGCAAAAGACCAAAAGAAGTTTTTTATTCACATAGGTTTTGAAAAACCCCATCCGCCCTTAACAACTACAAAAAAGTATTTAGACATGCACAAGCCTGAAGACTTTTTGTTGCCAGTTACAGCTTATGATTGGATGATAAAAGGGAGGTATCCGTGGATTCCAAACTGGGTTCACTCTAACATTCAAAAAGACACCTTAAAAGCAAAAAATGTGATGGCCGCTTACAATGCTTGTGTAACAGAAATGGATGACATGGTAGGAAGGGTAGTTCAAGCATTAAAAGACAACGGACTTTATGAAAATACCATCATAATTTATACTTCAGATCATGGAGAACACTTATTTGAGCACGGTTTAATGAATAAGCACAATATGTATGAAGCCGCTGTCAATATACCTTTTATAATCTCTTATCCAAAACTTTTTAAACAAAATACTGAAAATAACTCCATTATAAGTTTGATTGATGTTATGCCCACTTTAGCCCAGTTAATAGAAGGTAAAACTCCTCAAACGGCTCAGGGTTTGTCTTTAGTAGATGCTTTGATAAACGGAACAGAGATTACAAACAGAGCTGTTTTTTCAGAATTTAGAGGGGCAAATTATCAGCTTTTTCCTCAAGAAAAAAATCTACCTTCCCGTATGATGCGAATAGAGGATTTTAAGTTTGTATATACGCATGGGATTATTGATCAATTGTATAATATAAAAGAAGATCCAAACGAATTAAATAATTTGATATTTGATAAAAAATATGAAACCCTGTATAAAAATATGCGTTTTCAAACACTCGCTGATTGGCGTTTTCAAGAATATCAACCTATCAAAGTATCACTCCTAAAAAACAAGTTGAGCTGGGAGCCAACTGAAATTTTTAAAAATTATTCTATTTACTATGCTGTGGATAATAACTTTTTAAATGCTAAACTTATAAAAAACAACCTTACGGAATCTAATTTTATAACTACTAAAAAAGGTTTTTATTGGATTATGGCTCACCCTAAATTGTCAATAACAACCGAATTTTATGGAAAAGATGTTCCTGTTGCTTTAGAAAAGTACTCTTATACACTTCCTATTTCTGATTACATACATGTAAATTAAAGCCATAATTAAGTTTTACTAACTTTTTATAAAAAGCGTGTTTAAAATGATTTTTAACGTGCTATTTGATGACAATTGTATTTATTTTTTGGTTTGATTTTAGATTTCGAGATTTCTATAAATTAAAATATATTTTGTTTGAATCTTAATATAATCATATTTTTATTTTTTAAATTTGCAAAAAAGAATATCATTCATTCAAGTAAATATTCAAAAATGACACCGAGTATGACCCACCAAATTGAAATTATTAAGGCTTCAACTTCAAAAATTAATTCAGTAGATTTTGAAAATTTAACTTTTGGATCCACTTTTACAGATCACATGTTAATGTGTGAATTTAAAGATGGTCAGTGGCAACAACCTATCATAAAGCCTTATGCTCCCCTTAGTTTAGATCCATCTGCAGGGTTTTTCATTATGGACAGGCAATATTTGAAGGCATGAAAGCTTATAAAGATGATAATGATGATATTTGGTTATTTAGACCTGATCAAAATTTTAGCCGTTTTAATAAAAGTGCTATTAGAATGGCTATGCCCGAAGTTCCTGAACTTGTTTTTATAGATGGATTAAAAAAGTTCATTGAGTTAGATAAAAACTGGGTAAAATCTGGTGTTGGAAACTCATTGTATATTAGACCATTTATGATAGCCACAGGAAAGGGGGTTTTAGCAGCACCTTCTAATGAATATTCTTTTATGATTGTTTTGTCGCCTGCAAAATCGTATTATGCAGGAGATGTTAAGGTTATTGTTGCAGAGCATTACAGTAGAGCAGCAAATGGAGGTATAGGTGCGGCAAAAGCAGCAGGTAATTATGCAGCTCAGTTTTATCCAACAAAGCTAGCCAACGAAAGCGGATTTCAGCAGGTAATTTGGACCGATGATACCACGCATACCCAATTAGAAGAAGCGGGCACCATGAATGTGTTTTTTAGAATTAACGATACATTATACACGGCTCCCACAAGTGAAAGAATTTTAGATGGCGTAACCCGAAAAAGCATCATTGAATTAGCTTTAAAAGAGAATATTAAAATAGAAATTCGTCCAGTTTTAATTGAGGAACTTATTGAAGGAGCAAAAACGGGTACTTTAAAAGAAATTTTTGGAGCAGGAACTGCGGCTGTTGTTAGTCCTATTGAGGGTTTTTCTTACAAAGATGTTTACTATGAATTACCAAAGCAATCAGACTCACTAGCGTTAAAAATTAAACAAAAATTAACTAACATTCAGCATAAATTAGAACCAGATGCGTTTGGGTGGACTGTAAAAATTTAGTGAAGTTCATTTAAACTTTAATTTTTGAGTAAAATATTAAAGAGCTTGATGACGAGTATATTGTATTTTACCTTTCGATTCTATAATGTAAATTTGAGCATCACCTAACTTTTATTGTGATTTTTGTATAATACTTTACCAAAGAATTTTAATTAGTAAACTTAATGAAATAAGGCAGTTGGCTTAATAAGAACTATGCAAAAAACGCCTAAAATAATAATGACTTTTAATAAAAAATGAAGGTTTAAATAGTCTGGCTTTGTAGAAGAATCCCACAATCTAATTAAAAAGAAAACGAGCACCATGGTACTTATATAAAAATATATATCCATGTAGCCCACTTCATATACATCTACTAAAAAAAATACTGGAATTATTGTTGATACAACTAATATAGAAATTATAAATTTTGCAATTTTTTCGCCATATAAAACAGGAATGGTACTGTAATTTGTGAGTAAATCACCTTGAATATTTTCTAAATCTTTTATTAACTCCCTAATTAAAATGAGAAGGTATAAAAAACTAGCGTGTGCTATAATTACATGATAAAAATGTTTATAGTATAGTAAAATGGCAAAAAATGGTAAAATAGCTAATATTGATGCTGTAATGTTTCCTATGATGGGATACTTTTTTAGTTTGTGGGAGTAAAACCAAATTGAAAAAATATAAATACTAAAATACAACATAGCTCTCCAAGAAACAAAACTAGAAATCAGCACTACAATAAAATTTATAGAAAAATAAACTTTTAATTTTGTTTGTTGGCTTACCAGTCTGTCAATCATCACCTTTGTGGGTCGATTAATTAAATCTTTTTTTGCGTCATAGAAATTATTAATAATGTATCCAGAAGCAATAGCGAGAGAAGATGCTATAACAAGTATAAAAAGTTGAAAATCAAAAATTATATTTAAAGCATTAATATTTGGAGATAATATAAAAATTGATGCTAAATACTGTGCTACAATTATAACAAGAATGTTGTGTCCTCTAATGACAGAAAAAAAACTTAAAATTTTTGTAAACAGATATTTTGATTTGCGTGTTAGCATTTTTAAAATTGATAAACTACTTCTAGTTTGTAGTCCTTTAAGGATACTTTTGCTTTATCAAAATCTTGTGTAAATCCAAGAATATAACCACCACCACCAGAGCCACAAAGCTTTAGATAATAATCATCAGTTTCAATTCCATTTTGCCATAATGAATGAAATTGCTGTGGTATCATGGGTTTAAAATGATTGAGTACCACTTTTGATAGTTTTTTTGTATTGATAAAAAGCGACTTTACATCGCCCTGTAAGAAATTTTCAACACAAGCATCGGTATGTTTTATAAACTGTGATTTAAGCATTTTTCTAAAACCCTGATCTTTTAAGTTTTCCATAAAAATGCTAATCATTGGAGCTGTTTCACCTGTTATTCCAGAATCTAACAAAAAAACTGCACCTGTTCCTGTGGTTTTTTGTGTTGGTATTCCTGTGGCTTCAATGTTGTCTTTTGAATTTATTTTTATAGGGAGGCTCAAATAACTATTAAGCGGATCTAATCCAGAACTTTTTCCATGAAAAAAAGACTCCATGTTTGAAAATATAGATTTTAATTGCAGTAGTTTATCACGTGTTAGATTTTCTAAAACCGTAATTTTTTCTATAGCATATTTATCATAAATAGCAGCCACAAGAGCTCCACTGCTTCCCACACCATAGCCCTGTGGTATGCTTGAGTCAAAATACATTCCGTTAGTTATATCTGTTTTTAAGGCAGTTATGTCAAACTGAACTAATGTGGGTTGGTTTATTTGTAACTGAGCTAAATAATCAGAAAAACGCATCAAACTTTTATTAGACTCTAAAGCTGTTTCTGAAAGATTTTCTTCGGTTTTTAAAGCTCCGTTATAAAAATTATAAGGAATAGAAAGTCCTTTTGAATCTTGAATAATCCCATATTCGCCAAAAAGTAATATTTTAGAGTAAAATAAAGGTCCTTTCATATTTTTTTATTTATGCACAAATTAGACTATTACAAATTTTATTAATTATTTCAGTTGCGTAGCACCTTGCCCCACATAATCACAAATATACTGACCATTCTCACAATAGACAGCCAATTCACTTTTTATAAATTGCAGTACCTTTTCTTTGTAATCATCAGGATATAACACATGAACATTTGCTCCAGCATCTAATGTAAAACACACAGGCACAAACGATTCTTTTCTAAAACTCCAAATTTTATTGATAATTTCTAGCGTGTTCGGTTTCATCAAAATAAAGTAAGGCACAGAAGTCATCATCATGGCATGTAGCGTTAAAGCTTCACTTTCTACTAGTTGAATAAAACTTATTAAATCGCCTTCTTTCAATATCTTTGTAATTTTAGCTAAATTTTCATGTGCTTGTTTAAAACGATTTTCTGCAAATGGGTGATTTACCATCAAGTTATGCCCCACACTGCTTGAAACTTTTTTTTCTCCTTTATCAACCAGCAAAATGGTATCTTGAAAATTTTTAAAATTATTGTGTAGCTCTTCAAATGATACACCAAAAAAATCTGAACTATCAACAAACGAATCATTTGTTCCCCAAGTAACAACGGCTCCTTTTATGCTTCTACACGCACTTCCACTCCCCAGGCGAGCTAAAAAAGATGCTTTTTTATAAAAAAAATCATCAGTTATACTTGGGTTTATCTGTTTTTCTAAACACATGATATTTAAGGCTAAAGCCGCCATTCCTGATGCTGATGAAGCAATTCCAGAGCTGTGAGGGAAAGTGTTTTGTGTATCGATACTTAAATGATAGTGCTTCAAATATGGACAGTAAACAGTAATAAGTTCTAAGAATTTTAAAATCTTTGGTTTAAAATCTTCTTTAGGATTTCCTTCAAAAAGAAAGTCAAATGAAAGGTTTGTATCTATTTTTTTTGGGGTAAAATTTACCTTAGTTATTGTTTTACAATGGTTTAAAGTAAAACTAATAGATGGATTTGCAGGGATTTGATTCTCTTTTTTCCCCCAATATTTTATGAGTGCTATGTTGCTTGGGGCACTACATTCAAACGATGCCTGCTGCAAGAGTTGAAAATTTGAGGTAATAAAATCCTTTTCGGAAATCATAAATTTTAATTTAGGCAAATGTAACTAATTTGTGTGTTTTTAAAATTGATTTTTTGTTAATTTGTGTAAAAATAAACATTATGTCAAAATATGCTAAAATAATTTTAATGGTTGTAATTTGTTTAGCCGTTGGATATATATCATCTACCGTTACACAATCAGGAGTCAAAACCTGGTATCCCACACTTGTAAAACCATTTTTTAATCCGCCAAATTGGGTTTTTGCTCCTGTTTGGACTGCATTATATATTTTAAT
>DAINSR010000050.1:0-10804 GCA_036741255.1 Flavobacterium sp. | reverse complement strand
ATCTTGTGGAGTAGCATATATATTCTTGTCGCCATATACGGCATCTAAAAAGTCAAAAGGTATTTTTACATGACAACCTTTATAAGATTGACTTACACTACTGCTGTCTTTTTCAATTTCAAAAACAAAAGTATCTTTCATTTTTAAAGGTGTAAAAACTAATTTTTGCATGGCTTTTTTATAAGATGTATTTGTTATTTTTTCTATCACAAGTGCTAAGATGGCATAATTTGTATTACAATATGCAAATTTTGTATCTGGGTTAAAATCTAACGGGAACTTGTGTTTATAAAGCAAGTCTAAAATATCTGAATTGTGTAACATTTTTTTTTGATCCCAAATCTCCTCTAAGTCTGTAAAATTACTATACTTGGGTAAACCGCTTCTGTGATTGAGTAGCATTTTAATGGTTATTAATGGATAAGGAAATTGTGGCAATACATCTACTACTTTGTCTTGTAGAGTAATTTTGTGGGCATCAATTAATCTAAAAATAGCCACAGCGGTTAAAACTTTACTAATGGAGGCTAAGTGTATTGGGGTGTTTTTTGTAATAAATTGATTTTTTGAAAAATTGGCTTTACCTTGATATTTTTCAAAAATTACCTGACCATTTTTAGCCACTAAAAAGCTTCCATTAAAATCGTTGTTCTTGTTAATGTGCTGATTAAAAAAAGCTTCAACTAATTCACGGTTTTCATCAATATAGTTAGGGCTTAATTTTTTAAACTCAGGAATGAATTGCGTTTTTATGCTATCACTAAATCTATTTTTTGTAAATTTCAATTTTCTGTCCTCACAGTTTTCTTTGCAGGATATTATTAAAAAAAAGTATAGAAGGCTTAGTGAATATTTCAAGTCAAAATAATTTTCACAAATATAGCATAACGCTACCTAAAAGTTTTTCAAAATTTTTAGTTTTGTGAATATTTTAAATGCATCAATGAAAATAAAACTTATCATACTATTACTATTGTTTTTTGTTTTGGGCTTTGGTCAAATAAAAAAGGATACTATTTTAAATTATAATTCAAAACTTGAAGCACTCCCATATTATAGTTTTGGAAAAGGTTTGGGTATAACCTCTCCAGATAGTCTTTTTCAACTCAACATTAGATTTAGAATGCAAAATCGAGTTACATATTTTCAGGAAGATGGAGAAGAAAATAGATATGAAGCATTAATTAGAAGGCTTCGTTTAAGGTTAGACGGCTATGTAGGTAATCCAAAATTTCTATATTCTATTCAGCTTTCTTTTGCCCCAGGCGATGTAGGGGTTATAGAGGAGGGTACTAATTTGAATATTATTAGAGATGCCGTTTTTATCTATAAGCCTAGTATTCACTGGAGCTTTACCTTTGGACAAACTAAACTGCCTGGTAATAGACAGCGGGTAAATTCTTCGGGAGCTCTTCAATTAGTGGATAGAAGTATTAATAACGCAAGTTTTAATATTGATCGAGATTTTGGATTTCATGCCTATTTTTTAAACGAAAATAAAGATAAATTTGGCTACAATATAAAAATGGCATTATCAAGCGGTGAAGGAAGAAATTGGACAAAAGCATCTAATGACGGGGTAGCACTAACAGGAAAATTAGAGCTTTTTCCTTTTGGGGCATTTAAAAATAATGGGTATTATTTTGAGGGCGATTTAGTAAGAGAAAAAAAAATAAAACTGATGCTTTCTGGGGCATATCATCAAAATAATAGAGCTGTTAGAACGCAGGGGCAAATCGGGGATAATTTATTCTCACCAGTTACTCTAAGATCCATTTTTTTTGATGGACTAGCAAAATATAAAGGTTGGAGTTTAATGACGGCATATATGCAACGTCAAGCAAACGATTTAATAACATATAATCCAGTAAACAATACTGAATATAATTTTGTGTTTGGGGGCAGGGGTATAGATTATCAAATGAGTTATAATTTTCCTTCAAATTATGAAGTAATAGGCAGATTTTCAACCCAAAAACTAGATAAACAAATTCAAAGTTTTGCTCCCAACAGAAAGCAATATAGTTTGGGGCTTACTAAGTATTTGTGGGAACATTCCTTAAAATTTCAAACCGAAATTTCGTATAATACCTCAAATTATTTTTCATCGGCAACAAAAAATGGCTGGTTTGCAAGTTTTCAAGTAGAAATAGGAATTTAAACAACCTTAATTTTAGGATTAATTTCTATTAATTGAGCTATAAATTTTGATTGATTTATTGGAGAAATATAAATTGTATCAAATTCATTATATCTAATAATTAATCCCACTTGGCTTAATGCGGGTTTCCAAAAAGTGGGTATATAAATACCTGTGTGGTGTTCAATTTTTTGAATTTTTTGGATGTTAATTTTCCCATAAAATGGGCCTGATTGCCATCTCAATATTGCATCATCAATTTTGTATTCAGTTTTTAATACTATTGAAATAAGTAAAATCAAAGTAATTGTATTAATGACAATAACAATATAAAATTCTTTTCTTATATCATTTAATAACGCAGGTATGGTTGCTGCAATGATTAAAGCAATGCTTACGACAAAAACAGCATTTAATCGTTTGCTTCTTTTTGATTTATAAATATTCATTTAACTGCTTTTTTTGATATATTTATTGAAGTAAATGTAATAAAAATTTTAAATTTACATTTAAATTTAAACTGTAAAGAAAATTCGATGAATGAGATAAATTGGAAAACTGCTAAGGTTTTTGAAGATATAACCTACAAAAAATGCAATGGTGTGGCTCGTATTGCTTTCAATCGTCCTGATGTTCGCAATGCCTTTAGACCTAAAACGACACGAGAATTAATTGAGGCTTTTTATGATGCCCAAGAGGATACAACAATAGGAGTTGTTCTACTCTCGGCAGAAGGACCTAGTTCAAAAGATGGCGTTTATTCATTTTGTAGCGGTGGCGATCAAAAAGCTCGAGGCCATCAAGGGTATGTGGGTGAAGATGGTTATCATAGATTAAACATTTTAGAAGTTCAACGTATGATTCGGTTTATGCCAAAAGTTGTTATTTGTGTTGTACCTGGCTGGGCTGTTGGTGGTGGACATTCGCTTCATGTGGTGTGCGATTTAACTTTAGCTAGTAAAGAACATGCTATTTTTAAACAAACAGATGCCGATGTAACCAGTTTTGATGGGGGATATGGATCTGCCTATTTAGCTAAGATGGTTGGTCAAAAAAAAGCAAGAGAAATATTCTTTTTAGGAAGAAATTATTCAGCACAAGAAGCCTTTGAAATGGGAATGGTAAATGCGGTTATACCTCACAATGAACTAGAAAGCACAGCCTATAAATGGGCTCAAGAAATATTAGAAAAATCGCCAACGTCTATTAAAATGCTCAAATTTGCCATGAATCTTACAGATGACGGCATGGTAGGACAACAGGTTTTTGCAGGTGAAGCCACGCGATTAGCTTATATGACTGATGAAGCTAAAGAAGGGCGAGATGCATTTTTAGAAAAGAGAAAACCAAATTTTGAAAAAAAATATTTACCTTAAAAAAATGCAATTATAAACAACCTTAAAAAAAACAAGTATAACAACATGAAGCATTGGATTCAAGCTGCACGACTACGAACGCTTCCTTTATCTTTATCAGGAATAATTGTAGGGAGTGGATATGCCTATTATCAAAATCCAGATAACTTTAATTATACCATTTTAATTTTAGCCCTTTTAACTACATTAGGTTTACAAATTTTGTCTAATTATGCAAACGATTATGGCGATGGCATAAAAGGAACAGACCGCAATAGAATAGGAGAGAAGCGGCTAGTAGCGGCGGGTATAATTACTGCCCAACAAATGAAAAATGCAACAATTATAACGGGAGTAGTTACCTTTGTTCTATCATTAGCTCTCATTTATGTTTCTTTTGGTAAAGATAATTTTTCCTTTAGTTTACTGTTTTTTTTATTAGGCTTAAGTTCTATTGTTGCTGCCATAAAATATACGGTAGGTTTAAACGCTTATGGATATAGCGGTTTTGGTGATGTAGCAGTATTTATTTTTTTTGGATTGGTTTCTGTTTTGGGTTCAAATTTTTTATACGTTCATTTTTTAGATTGGAAACTTTTTTTGGCTGCCACCTCTATTGGTTTACTCAGTGTAGCTGTTTTAAATTTAAACAACATGCGTGATATTGAAAACGACATTGCCGCAAAAAAGCATACTCTAGTGGTTGCTATGGGATTAAGAAATGCTAAACATTATCATAAATTATTGCTTATTTGTGCTGCTATTACTTTTTTATTGTTTTCATATTTTTCAGAAACCTCATTTCTACCCATTTTGATAGTCAATTTTTTCTTGTTAAAACATTACAGAAATGTAAAACAGGCAACAAGTTATGAAGATTTTGACCCAGAACTAAAAAAAGTGGCTCTCAGTACCTTTGCCTTGAGTGTTTTGTGTGCTATTTTGCTGGTTTTATGGTCAAAATAAATTAAATAAATTATGAACTGGGGGTGTATTCAAATTATAAAAAAATACTGATATTGTGGTTACATATTTAAATTTTTAAAATTATTTCATCAAACATTCACGCACATGAAAATTACTTATTATGGTCACTCTTGTTTTGGAATCCAAATTGACGATATTCAAATTCTTGTTGATCCATTTATTTCAGGTAATGAAAAAGCAGCACACATTGATATTGATGCTATCCATGCCGATTATATTTTAATCACACATGCACATCAAGATCATGTTTTAGATGTTGAAGCTATTGCAAAACGAACAGACGCCGTCATTGTTTCTAATTATGAAATTGCTACTTATTATGCTCAAAAAGGTTTTCAACATCACCCCATGAATCATGGAGGAAGTTGGGATTTTGATTTTGGGGTTTTAAAGTATGTAAATGCCACACATTCTTCTTCTTTTCCCGATGGTACTTATGGTGGGCAACCGGGCGGTTTTGTTATTGAGGGCGAACGCAAAAATATTTATATTGCTGGCGACACCGCACTTTCTATGGATATGAAACTAATACCTCTTAGAACCAAGTTAGATTTAGCGATACTGCCCATAGGGAGTAATTTTACCATGGATATAAATGATGCTATTATGGCTTCAAATTTTATTGAATGTGACAAGATATTAGGTTGTCATTATGATACTTTTGGATATATTGAAATTAATCATGAAGAAGCCAAACGTAACTTTTTTGAAAACGATAAAGATTTGATGCTTCTAGAAATAGGCGATTTTATTGAATTATAAAAATTTGATATTATAGGCTATACCATTTAAAGTGCATTAATTTTAAGATTAAATTATTTTAAGACAACTAAACAACAGAGTGTAGTGTATAAGGTGAGTTCAATTAGTAAACGCAAGAGTTTTGCTCTAATATATAATACTGAAAAAAATCTTTATACACTTTTATACACTACCGAACTGCTAAAATAATTTCTAGCATTTTTTGAGATTATCTCAAATGTTTACAAAATATTATTAGCATTATTATTTTTTTGCCTTATCTATTGAAGCAGGTTCGTCATCTTTCAAGATTAATCGCAATGAACTGTTTTTAGAAAAATAATTCCATGCCCAGTTGATAAAGACAATTAATTTATTTCTTACACTCAAAATAAGCATCAAATGCAAAAACATCCAAACGACCCACGCAAGGTATCCTTTAAATTTGATAAAAGGCAGTTCTACAACGGCTTTGTTTCTACCAATTGTTGCCATAGATCCTAAATCTGTATATTCATAGTCTTTCGCTTTTTTGTTTTCTATAATTGCTAATAAATTGTTTGCGAGTAGTTTACCTTGGTTAATGGCTACATTGGCTACTTGAGGATGCCCCTTTGGGTATTTTGGAGTTTCCATATATGCAATATCGCCAATTGCAAAAATACCATCTGTTCCCTCAATTTGATTTTTACGATTAACAACATAGCGGTTTGTTGGCGTTATAGATTCTGGAGGCAGTCCTTTTAAAATATTTCCTGTTACACCAGCCGCCCAAATAACATGTTTGCTTTTTATAATTTCGCCGTTATTCATGGTTAAATTGATACCATCATAATCAGTAACAAAAACCTGTGTTTTAATAATCACACCAAGGTCTGCTAGATATTTTGAAGAAGTTTGTCTTGCCATTTCTCCCATATTATTTAAGGTGTTAGGGCTTCCCTCAAGAAGAATGATATTCATTTTAGAAAAGTCAATTCTAAAAAAGTCCTTGGGTAAGATATCTCTTTTTATTTCGGCAAATGCTCCAGCTAGCTCAACTCCTGTGGGACCGCCCCCCACCACAACAATATTAAAAAGAGCATCTTTATCTTTTTCAGATTCGTTGAGCAATTTTTCAAAATTCTCTAAGATACTGTTTCTAATAGTAATTGCTTGATAAGTTGATTTGAGGCTATAGGAATATTTTTTTATGTTTTTATTGCCAAAATAATTCGTTTTGCAGCCCGTTGCTATAACTAAATAATCATAATCAAACGAACCTATGGGGGTAACTACTTTTTTTTGTTCTGAATCTATGCTTTCTACTTTTGTCAAACGAATTCTAATGTCGTTTCTTTTTTGAAATATTTTTCTAAAAGGAAACGAAATACTGGAAGGTTCAATTTGTGATGTAGCAACTTGATAAAATAAGGGCTGAAATTGATGATGATTGAGTTTGTCAATTAATAAAATATCAAAAACATCTTTTTTTAGGTTTTGAAGAAACTGCAATCCCGCAAATCCTCCGCCAATTACTATTATTTTTTTCTTAATATCTGACATGATAATTTTATTTTATAAAAAAGTGTGAAGTTAGTTTTAAATATCTCATTTAATGTTAATTAAAATATAATCTTATGGTGGATAAGTCATAGGGTGTTTTTCTACCACATTGTCATTTTTGTGTAATTCAAAAGTTTTATTTTAAAATTAATATTTTTTTTAAGATACAGAAGCTATTTATCAGTCAGCCTTCACTAATTAGAAACTCATTATCAACCGATAAAAATTTTAAAATCAGGCTCTTAACTATGTTATATTGAGTTATCTGCTCTAATGTGCAATTTTTTTTAAAAATACAATTCTATCTTGGGTTGAGTTTTAAAACCAATATTGAAAATCAAATTTCAGTTATGAAAAACTTTGATATACAATTACTTTTATTCTATTTTGATAAACATTAGCACCCTTTCAATTTATTTTTATTTTGTTCAACACTATAAAATAAGCAAGCGAGCCTACAAAAGTGCATTTGCTAATAAGTCTGTTTTTTATTAATTTTACAAGAAATTTTATTCTTATGCCAGAATCTATTATAGCCCTTACAACATTTATTATAGCCTTGATTATTGGCTTTTTCATTGGAAGAACAATTTTTAAAGCACAATTATATTCAGAAAAATCAGGCTTAGAAGAAAAAATAAATGGATTAAATAATACTATTGAGTCGTTAAAAAATCAGTTTGAAATTGATAAAAATCAGTTTGAAAAAAAACTGCAAATTGCACTATTAGAGAAAGAAACCATAAGAAATGAAAAAGAAGTTTTAGCTATTCAATTATCAAAAAAGGAAGTTGATTTTGACAACCTTTTAGAACGAAACAAAGAACAAAAACAAGAAGTAGAAAAAATTGAAGAAAAATTTACAAAAGAGTTTGAGAATTTAGCTAATAAAATTTTTGAAGAAAAATCATCAAAATTTACTGAGCAAAATAAAGAAAATTTAAAAATCATTCTTTCTCCCTTACAAGAAAAAATCAGTCATTTTGAAAAAAAAGTAGAAGACACTCACAAAGAAAGTATTGACTATCATGCTGCTTTACGCCAACAAATACTTGGGCTCAAAGACATGAACGATAAAATGAGTAAAGAAACTGTAAATCTTACTAAAGCATTAAAAGGAGATAGCAAAATGCAAGGAAACTGGGGAGAACTTGTGCTGGAGCGTGTGCTAGAAAAATCGGGATTAGAAAAAGGAAGAGAATATGAAGTTCAGCAAAGTTTTACAAACGAGCAGGGAACTAGAATCTTACCCGATGTAATTATAAACTTGCCCGATGGAAAAAAAATGATTATAGACTCAAAGGTTTCCTTAACAAGTTATGAACGCTTTGTAAATGAAGAAGATGATGAGTCTAAAACTGCATTTTTAAAAGAACATGTAACTTCTATAAAACGTCATGTGGAGCAGTTGAGTTCTAAAAACTATCACGATATTTATGAAATGGAAAGTCCAGATTTTGTGTTGCTTTTTATTCCAATAGAACCTGCTTTTGCACTAGCATTAAACGAAGATAATAGCTTGTATAACAAAGCATTTGAAAAAAATATTGTAATTGTAACTCCCTCCACTTTACTAGCTACATTGCGAACTATTGATAGCATGTGGACCAATCAAAAACAGCAAGAAAACGCAATTGAAATTGCAAGACAAGCTGGTGCTTTATATGATAAGTTTGAAGGTTTTGTAACTGATTTGATAAAAATTGGCAAAAAAATGGACGAAGCTAAACTAGAATATGGAAACGCTATGAACAAACTAACAACAGGTTCTGCAAACTTAGTGAACCGTGTTGAAAATCTTAAAAAAATGGGAGCAAAAGCAAAAAAATCGTTGCCCGAGTCTTTGTTAAAAAGAGCTAATGAAATAGATGAAACACCTTTAACAAAAGTTCTTAACACACAAGAAGATGATTATGGGCGTTCCATCAGCCTAGCAACAGACAAGCTTGACCAATGAAAAGAAATAAATAACCACCGATAATGTATCAAATTATTAATCCTTAAACTATATGTCTAAATTTAAAAAAATTATTGTTTACTTGGTTTTAATTGTTACCATTTCAATTTCTCTATATTTTGCATATATCTACTATGTTCCTTACAGTGATGGTGTTAGGAGTGGTGAGCTTATAAAGATAAATCATAAAGGATATTTAGTAAAAACTTGGGAGGGCGAAATTAGTCAAGGTTTATCTGGGACACAAATTTTTAGTTTTTCTGTAATGGATAACAATCCCGAGGTTATAAAAAAATTAAAAGCTTTACAAGGACAATATGTAAAAATAGAATATGTGGAACGTTACAAAACTTTTTTTTGGTGGGGAGATTCAAATTATTTTATAACAAACATTTATCCAGAAAAATTGCCCCGTTTTAATAAGTAATCTAAAGTTTTTATCCTTAAATTAAAAAAAAATATACATTTTATTTGTAATTTAAAGCCATATACAGCATAATTTTTCAGGGTATGTTGTTGAACCCAAAATACGCATTATATCCTAGAGTTCTGCTCGAACTGGCAAAGCATATCTATATTACAATAATTTAAAAAGCTAACAACTTTTATGATTTTTATTTATAGCATTTATGGCGTTTGTAATTTTTTTTGTTCTCTAGCTAAAAGTGTGTTTTTTAATAACATAGCAATAGTCATGGGACCCACTCCACCTGGCACAGGAGTTATATAAGATGCTTTTTTTGAAACATTTTCATAATCAACATCGCCCGTTATTCTGTATCCTTTTTCAGAGTTTTCGTCTGCTACACGTGTAATTCCAACATCAACCACCACCACATCGTCTTTAACCATATCTGCTTTTAAATAATTTGGCACTCCAAGTGCTGTTATGATAATATCAGCTTGACGGGTAATTTGTTCAATATTTTTTGTATAACTGTGTGTTAATGTAACCGTTGAGTTTCCAGGATAGCCTTTTCTTCCCATTAAAATGCTCATAGGGCGTCCCACAATATGACTTCTACCTATTATCACAGTGTGCTTCCCTTTTGTTTCTATATTGTATCGTTCTAATAATTCTAAAATCCCAAATGGTGTTGCGGGTATAAAAGTGGTCATGTCTAATGCCATTTTTCCAAAATTTTCTGGATGAAAACCATCAACATCTTTTCCTGGATCTATTGCCATAAGTACTTTTTGAGTATCTATTTGATCTGGAAGTGGTAGTTGAACAATAAAACCATCAATGTTGTCATTGAGATTTAATTCTTTTATTTTATCTAGCAATTCAGCTTCAGATGTAGTACTAGACATTTTTACTAATGTAGATTCAAAACCCACACGCTCACAAGCTTTTACTTTGCTTCCCACATAGGTTAAACTGGCACCGTCGTTACCCACGATGATTGCGGCTAGGTGTGGTACTTTTTCTCCATTTGCTTTCATTTTATGTACCGCTACCGTAATTTCATTTTTAATGTCTTCAGATATTTTTTTACCATCTAATAACTGCATAGTATATAATTTTAAGTTTTATCTTATTCCTGGCATTCCCTGCATCATCTTCATCATGTTTTTTCCGCCACCACCTTGCATCATCTTCATCATTTTGCTCATTTGTTCAAACTGTTTCATCAATTGGTTTACCTGCTCAATTTTTGTTCCCGACCCTTTTGCTATTCTTGTTTTTCGTTTAACATCTATCAAAGATGGTTTACTTCGCTCTTTGGGTGTCATTGAATAAATAATAGCTTCAATATGTTTAAATGCGTCGTCTTCAATTTCAACATCTTTCATGGCTTTGCCCACACCAGGTATCATTCCAATTAAATCTTTCATGCTTCCCATTTTTTTGATTTGTTGAATTTGAACTAAGAAATCATCAAAACCAAATTCGTTTTTAGCAATTTTCTTTTGTAATTTTCTGGCTTCCTCTTCGTCATATTGCTCTTGAGCACGTTCTACTAAGGTAACCACATCACCCATTCCTAAAATTCTATCTGCCATTCGCGATGGATAAAATACATCAATAGCATCCATTTTTTCGCCTGTTCCAATAAATTTTATAGGCTTATTAAC
>DAINSR010000049.1:0-10824 GCA_036741255.1 Flavobacterium sp. | reverse complement strand
AGTATCAAAAAAAAAATAATTATAAAAAGACCCCTAAAAACTCCTCTTAGTTTTTTAATACTAAAGGAATTCTTAGAGGTGTTCTTAAGTAAAAAATTTTAAACGGACTAATTTTATTTTTAAACCTTTCCTAAAGTATATAATTGTTCTAATGTGGGCGATGGGCTACCTCCAGCTGGTTCTAATGTTATCCCAAAGGCTTCGGCATCTTTTGCATCATTTACTTTAAACACTTTTTTGTTGTCTGCAGTAAAGTTGTCTAAAACCCCTATGCTTGTGGGGGTTAGCGGTGTCAATTTTAATGCCCAAACTTGATATACCTTTCCTTTTGGAGGAGTTGGTAGTCCGGCTACATCTACATAAACTTCCTGAGTTTTTCTGTTATAGTAAACTTTTGCATAGGATTCTGGTGCAATAGTCTGACCCGCAAGGGCAACTATTTGATTGTTGTTATCTCTTACAATTGCTAAAATTGTCTCAGCCTCTTTTTTTTGTAATTGTAATGCAACAATAGATTTTTGAAGCACAGACTTGTCGGCACTTAATTGTTGTAATGACTTGCTAGTTTCATTCATTTTATAAAACTGTAAACCTAATCCTACAACAAAAACAGCAGCAACCGCCCAGCCAATGTAAAAGGAGGTTCCTCTTTTTGGTTTCATCTCTATTACCTTTTGCTTACTAATAATTTGATTTTTAATTTTTTCATAGTTTGTTGCTGATAAATGAGGGGCAACACTTTGCGACAAGTCTAGTACAGCATTTTCAATAGCCACAACTTCTTGTTTTACAACAGGATAATCAGCCATCATTTGATGTACTTTTATGGTTTCTTCTTCTGAAAGATTTCCAAAAACATACATTTCTAAAATTCCAGATTCTATAAATTCTTTGCTAGTCATGGATCATTTTTCTTAATTCGTTCATACAGTTTCTATTGTTTGTTTTTACTGTACCTAAAGGTATTTCAAGTTCCTCTGATGCTTCTTGTTGAGTATAACCTTTAAAAAACAACAAATCAATAATTTGAATACACTTTGGTTTTAGTTTCAAAATAAACTCTTTTATACCTATAGCGTCAATTCTATTAATCTCTTTAGAATTATCTTCAAGTATATGTACGAAATTATCTGAGGAAAGGTTTTTTTGACTGTTATTATAATTTTTTGAACGCAACTTGTCAATTGATGTATTCCTTGCTATGTTCAGCATCCAGGTATATAAACGCCCTTTTGATTCGTTATAAGAATCTATATTTTTCCAAATTTTTATAAAAACTTCTTGAAGCACATCTTCAGACTCTTCAATGTTTTTCATAAGGTTAAAAATCACTCCATATAAACTTTTTGAATAATTGTCATATAGTAGAGCAAAAGATTGATCATCTTTTTTTAATAATTTCTTGAGTAGTTCTTCTTGTTCCATGTTTGTAAAAGTAATAAAATAAAAAAAATAAACCACTATTTAAAACCAAAAATAAATTTATCTCGTAAATGTTGTTATTAATCATTAAAATTAACAAAATGAAAAAAACAAAAGTTTTATTAGGTTTAGCTTTAACAGGTGTTTTGGCTATTGTTTTTATTGCGGCAGATCATATAGATGCTCCTGCTGTTAAGGGCGGAAAATCTGACATTACAGATTTTTATGCGTTTCAGGGTGCCAACACAGATAATATGGTGTTTGTTGCTAATGTTCAAGGTTTACTATCGCCAACAGCTAGTGCTTCAGCTTCTTTTGACGAAAATGTTTTAGTTGAATTTAATATTGACAATACAGATGACAAAGTGGAAGATCTTGTTATACAAGCCATTGCTAGAAATGGGAAAATGTATTTTTTTGGTCCTGTAGCTCCTGGAACAGCCGGAACAATGAGTACTATAAAAACGAATATGCCTTTAGGTTCTGTTGATATTACTCCTTATGGAACAGATGCTATTGTAGCATCTCAAAATGGTGTTTCATTATTTGCAGGTTTGAGAGATGATCCATTTTTCTTTGATTTTGGTCAGTATTCAAGCATCATTGCAGGCGATGCAACATCATTTAACAATCCTGGTACCGACACTTTTGCAGGAACTAATGTAATGTCAATTGCTGTTGAACTACCTAAATCATTACTAGGCAGTACAGGAACTTTAAACACTTGGGTTGAAACTAAAAGAAAATAATTATAAAAATTAACACAAAAATTATAAACACATGAAATCAATAAGAAATATTTTATCAGCGGCCTCACTACTCACAACGTTATTATTTGTAGGATGTTCAGACGATGACAATGAAGTAATAAATACAGCAATAGATTTTAGCGGATATTACAGTCAGCAAGATCAAATGGGACGACCAGCAATAAACACCGTATTTGTACCATCTGTGAGTAAAGATGCCTTTAATACAACAACACCCGCAGATATGGGAACTAGTTTTCAATCTGTTTTTCAATCGCGATTATTAGCACTAAATTCGGGATATACAACAAATCTTTTAGGGTTAGATGCTGCCACCTTTACAAGTGTTTTAGCTACAGATGTATTAAATGTTTCAACAAGTGCAACTACTACATTTTATGACGGAACTAATGTGCTAACCGGAAGAGCATTAGCAGATGATGTAATTGATGTAGAACTTACACTAATATTTGGTGGGCCTATGGGGTCAGATAATTCTGGCTTAACATCAGATCATGTAAATGCAAATGATAAAGCATTTTCAACATCGTTTCCATACTTAGCTTCGCCTTGGTAATATTTTTAAAAAGAGGTTGTCTTAAAAGGTGTTAATTTTATTTCAGCATATAAATAACTGATTATCTGATGTTTATTTATTCTTAAAAATGTTGAAAGCGACAAAAATTTCGCTTTTTACACAGCCTCTTTTTAAAATTTAAAATTTCTATATCTAAATAAAATGAAAACAAACAAAACAACAAAACTATTTTTGCTTACAATAACCTTTTTATTGTTAATTAATTGTGAGCTAAAAAAAACAAACTCTGTAACAAACAAAAAAGATTATATTACTTTTTTAAACAGTAGCCAAAATAAAAAAAGTAACGATATAAATAGTGAAATTGAATTTTGGCAAACTAAATATAAAGCATCACCCAATCAATCTTCTTACTTAATTTTATTATCATCTCTTTATTCGCAATTATTTGAAATTAATGGACAAATAAAAAATTTATATACCTCAGAGCAACTATTACTCAAAGCAAATGAAAAATTTAACCAAGAAAATTCTAGTATTCACAGAGCACTTGCACATAATTACATTTCACAGCATCGTTTTAAAGAAGCATTATTCCATTTAGAAAAAGCCTCAAAATTAGGAGACAACAAATTAGCAACAAACAAAATGCTTTTTGATGTTTATATGGAGTTAGGTAACTATGACTTGGCACAAAAGCAGTTAAATAATATTCAAAATCAAAATGATTTTGATTACTTAATTCGTGTTGCCAAGTGGAACGACCACAAAGGCGATTTAAAAACAGCAATTTTAGGTATGGAAAAGGCTATGCAAATTGCTGAAAATGAAAATAATAAAAATTTAAAGATATGGGTTTATTCTAATATTGCTGATTTTTATGGTCATGCGGGCAGAATACACGATTCCTATAAGTTTTATTTAAAAACGCTTACACTTGATAACCAAAACATGTATGCTCTTAAGGGAATAGCTTGGATAATATTTTCTTATGAAAGAAATCCCAATAAAGCCCTTGAGATTATTAACTATATTGAATCAAAACATAGTACACCAGATTTATATTTATTCAAAGCAGAAATTGCAGATTTTCAACACAATAAAACTGAAAAAATAAAAGCAATAAACACTTATAACCAAATTCTTGCTTCTAATAATTATGGAGACATGTACAACAAATATAATGTTTTGCTCTTTGCAGACCATCCATTAAAAATAGATACAGCTATAAAAATTGCACAGAAAGAAGTTGAAAACAGACCCACACCAGAATCGTACGATTTGTTAGCTTGGTCTTTATTTAACAAAGGAGAAAAAGAAAATGCTCTTGAGATTATTCAAAAACATACCATCAACAAATCTTTTGAGCCAGAGGTTTTGTATCATAATGCCGAAATTTTGAAGGCAAATAATCAAACAAAGCAAATTCAATCTATAAAAAAAGAGTTGTTAGCTAGCATATATGAATTAGGACCAGGATTAGAACAAAGAGTTAATAAATTATAACATCTAACCAATGAGATCATTAGTTATAGTCGTATTTTCTTTATTAAATTTTGTTGCCTCTAGTCAAATAGTTAAAGGAAAAATTGTGGATGAAAACCAATTTGTCCTAAATGAAGTTTATGTGTTAAATATTAATTCAGATACTCATGCACACACAAATGAACTTGGTGAGTTTACCTTAAACAATACAAACGAATCTGATGTTTTGAGCGTTAGTAAAATTGGCTATAAAACTATTTATTTTACTATTGTAAATACAACAGATAAAATTGAAATTGTTTTAAAAAGTGATGTAATTCAATTAAACGAGGTTATTTTAAGCTCTGGCATCAATACTACAAATGCGATTACAAAAATTGATTTACTAACAAATCCTGTCAATTCTTCACAACAAATATTGCGAAAAGTGCCAGGATTATTTATAGGGCAGCATGCTGGAGGAGGAAAGGCTGAACAAATATTTTTAAGAGGTTTTGATGTAGATCACGGAACAGATGTGGCACTGAGCATGGACGGAATGCCTGTCAATATGGTTTCAAATGCTCATGGGCAGGGATATTCAGACTTACATTTTATTATTCCAGAAACTATTGATAATATTGATTTTGGTAAAGGTCCGTACAAAGCTAATCAAGGAAATTTTGCAACTGCAGGTTATGTTAATTTTAAAACAAAAGAAAAAATAGAAGCAAGTCAACTCTCAGTTGAATCTGGAATGTTTAATACAACTAGATTTGTAGGGTTATTTGATTTAATTGACAAAGACACTAAACAAAACGCTTACATTGCTACAGAATATATTTTAACAGACGGACCATTTAATTCGCCTCAAAATTTCAATAGGTTTAATATTTTTGGAAAATACAGTGTTCAGTTAAACAAGGCTTCTAAACTCAGTATTCAAGCTTCAAGATTTTCTAGTAAATGGGACGCATCAGGGCAAATACCAGAACGATTAGTCGCCAGTGGCGTTATATCTAGATTTGGTGCCGTAGATGATACAGAAGGCGGATTTACAAGCAGAACAAATTGTATTGTTACACATCAAAAAGCGATTGATGATGATACTTTTATAAAAATAAATGCTTTTTATTCTAAATATGATTTTACGTTATTCTCAAATTTTACTTTTTTTTTAATAGACCCAGTAAATGGCGACCAGATTAAGCAAAAGGAAAATAGAAATTTATATGGTATTAATACTGAATTTGACAAAAAAATATTTTTAGAAAACAGTACAATTTTATTTCAAAGTGGAATGGGGTTTAGAGTTGATGAAATTAATGGAATTGAATTATCTAGAACATTAAATAGAAAACAAACTTTACAAAACATTCAGCTAGGAGATGTAAACGAGTCTAATTTATTTGGATATTTTAATTCTGAAATAAAGTTAGATAAATTCAAAATTGCCCCAGCTGTTAGAGTAGATTATTTCAAATTTAACTATCAAGATGCCTTAATGACAAATTTTAAAACACTAGCCACAACCAACATAAAAGTTTTGCCTAAACTGAATATAAATTATTCAAAAAGTAACAAGGTGGAGTATTTTATTAAATCTGGTTTTGGTTTTCATTCAAACGACACCCGTGTGATACTGCAACAAAAAAAAGAGATTGTCCCCACAGTTTTTGGGTTAGATGCAGGAAGCTCTTTTAAGCCCATTAAAAATTTAGTTGTAAACACAGCTTTGTGGGCATTGTACTCTAAGCAAGAGTTTGTTTATGTGGGCGATGCCGGAATTGTTGAACCATCAGGAAAATCAAGAAGATATGGTATAGATATAGGGTTTAGATATCAAATAGGGAATTATATTTTTGCTGATTTTGATGGAAATTATGCCTTTGCAAGATCAGGGAATTATTTTAATAAATACATTCCGCTAGCCCCAAAATTTTGTTCAACTGCTGGTTTGTCTATTAAAAATTACAAAGGTTTTTCGGGCGGAATAAATTATAGATTTTTGGGTAATAGAGCAGCAAATGAAGACAATACTGTTGTAGCAAAAGGATATTTTGTTTCAGACTTTAATATTAATTACAAAATTAAGAATCTGAATTTTGGTATTGTTATAGAAAACATATTTAATACACAATGGAATGAAACTCAGTTTTTAACTGAATCACGTCTTAAAAATGAAAACGCACCAGTTGAAGAAGTTCATTTTACACCAGGAAGCCCCTTTTTTTTAAAATGCAGAATAAATTATAATTTTTAATTATTAGTTTCCAAATTAAAGAGTTTGTCATAAAAGGGCAACTTTTTCACACAACAATTTTCACTAAATTATAAATTGAAAAATAAGATTTGTTTGGCTATATCGTTTTCTTTAATTTTAATAGAACCAAATTAAATTTATAAAATTATTATTTTTACAGACCAAAACATTAATAAATTAGAGGGTTTTTTAGTTATAAACAATATTTTTATCATTTTTTTTTGCTAACTAACTATTTTTAGCTTAAATTTGCATTTGTTAATTATTGCTTAAAAGTATTTATGTATTTTAATTTTTTAGCATTTTAGTTTGTTATTCTTAAAAATCAAATCAAATCAAAAATAAAATAAATTTAATTAAATTGAAAATTATGAATTATAAGAAAGTTATAATGTTTTTAGTGTTGTTTTTTAGTGTTTTTGTCGCTAATGCACAAGTTCCTCCGCCTCCAGTATCTCCTGTTTTTTTAAAAAATCAAACAAAAACAACTAATATTAAAAATTCTAACCTTAAATAAAATATACTTTGAAAACAAATACTTCAAACAAAAAAATAACAGTAAACTTGCAAAACCTTTTATTGGTTTTTGCGGTTTTGTTGTTTTCATTTACTTCTTTTGCACAAGTACAAAATAATGGTAAGTTACATATAAAAGATAATTCTATATTATTTTTAAAGACAGGTAGTTTTAGTTTTGGGTCTTCTTCAGCAGTTACCACATCACGAACTGGTTTTACAACTAGTGGAAAGCTTGTTTTTGGAACTGGAACATCATTTAGTACTACATCAACTAAATTTGTTGATGGATATGTAAGAACTTTAGATACGAATCCTTTCATAATGTATCTAGGTCAAGGGGCTACAAACTATGCCCCTGTAATGGTTCAATCTGCAAATCCAGTCGTTGCATTTTATAAAGCAACAAATCCATTAACTGATAACCCAGGTACAATAGCAACAAGTGTTGGTCAAATATCAACAACTGAATATTGGGGAATTGATGGTGTTTCTTCTATCATCAGTTTAAGTTGGAGATCAACTACTGTTACAGGTTTTACTTCTTCAGATTATACTATCGTTGGTTTCAATTCTGGAAGCAGTACATGGGAGTTAATTCCATCAACTATTGATGCAACTTCTTTTTTAGGTGGTGCAAGCACTGTTTCAGCGGGTTCTATAAAATCAAATGCTGCAGTCAATCTTGCAACTTATAAGTTTTTCACTATTGGAACAAAAGGTATTGATTCATGCCCTCCAGTAATTGCAGTTTCATCAGGTAATACTAAAACGTGGAATGGCAGCTGGTCTCCATCTGCTCCTACTGAAAATGATCCTGTTGTAATTAGCACTGCTGGAGCTCCAGGTTCATTTGCTTGTTTTTCTTTAAATTTATTAGCTGATGTTACTTTAACAGATGGTCAATTTATTGATTGTGTTAATAATGTAACTGGATCAGGAAATGTTATACTATCGTCAAGAGCTAGTTTTGTACAACGAAATCCAAGTGCTACTGCCCCAAATATAGTTTTTAATAAATACTCTCAAGATATGAGACGCTATGATTATACATACAGAGGTCATCCAGTAACAGGTGATACGTTTAGTCAAACTGCGAATGCAAGAGCTATTAATGCAGGTGGTACACCAATAAGTACAGAGAGTGCTTTTGACCTTTTTTATCAGTATAATTCTGGTACTGGTGGAGGTTGGGGATCTGTAAATTCAACTACCCCAGGAAGAGGTTTTATTTCACGTGTAAGCCCAATTTTTCCATTTGTTGATGCTGTTACAACAAGTAAAATTGTAATGCCAGTAACAGGTGTTGCAAATAATGGAAGTATAACAGTACCTATTCAAAAAGATGAAACTCTACCAGACGGATACACAAGTTATAACCTATTATCAAATCCGTATCCCAGTGCTTTAAACGGCGACAAATTTTTAGCAGAAAATGTATCGGTTGATGGGGCATTATATATATACACTTCTGCAACAGCTTTTCCCGGCACAGGAAGCTATAGTCAAAATGATTTTATAGTTTACACTCGTTTAGGGGCTACATTTCCTAATGGTTTAGGAACATTCGATGGTAATATAAGTTCAGCTCAAGGATTTCAAGTTAAAGCATTAAATGATGGTAATGTAACTTTTACAAATTGTATGCGATTAACTAATAACAACTTAAATTTTTACAAAAATCAAAATTCAGAAAATTCTGCTGCTACAATTGATAAGTTTAAATTAAGATTAACAGGCGATAATGGTGTATATAATGAATTAATAGTGGGGTATTTGAAAGAGGGAACTTTGGGATATGATAGAATGTATGATGCTACAGCAAGTTCGATTTCAACTGCTCAGTTGTACACCATTATGGATAATTCAGATAAAAACTTAGCTATAAACGCAAGACCCATTTTTGCAAATAATGATAAAGTAACCCTAGGTTTTAAAAAGAGTAATTCAGATAAAGAAACTTTTTCAATAGAAATTACTGATAAGCATGGAATATTTAATACTTCAGCTGTAAATGTTTACTTGTATGACAAATTACTTGATGCTTACCATAATTTAAATGAAAGCAATTTTATTTATACAACAAATGAAGAACTGGTAAATGATAGATTTGAAATAGTATACAAAAAGGTATCGCTTGATTCAGACGAGAATTTTTCTAATACTGCCGTTATAGTTTTAAATGATAATAATTTGTCAATTAAAGCTTCTGATGCAATTAAAGAAGTAATTGTTTATGATATAACAGGAAGAATAATTGAAAATTATCAATCAATAAATAATAATGATTTTGATTCTAATTTCAATCATGAAGAAAGTGTATACATTGCAAGAGTCGTTTTTAACAATGGTTTTGTAAGCTCACAAAAAGTTATACACACAAAATAGTAATTAAAATTAAAATTAAATAAATTAAAATTAAATAAATGAAAAAAGTAATTATACTGTTGATAGTATTTCTTAATTCTTTTTTAGGATTTACTCAAGATAAAGAAAAAACTAAAAAGGAAAAAGAGTACGATGTATGGTCGGTTGAGTTAAATGTTGGCCAAAATAAAGCTATACGTCCTTTTGCTCCTGGTTATTTTACATCAGACCCTCTTAAATATTTTAACTTTTCCGATATTAATCATTTTGATATTGGTGCAAGATATATGTTTTCAAATTATTTTGGTTTAAAATTAGATTTTGCTTATGATAATATAAGTAATCAAAGTAAAAATGGTTCTTTGCCATTTGATAACGATCAATTTAGAATTGGTCTTCAGGGAGTTGCTAATATAGGTAGAATACTTAAATTTGAATCATTTACAAGTAGATTAGGTTTACTTGGTCATGCTGGTATTCAAGTTTCTCGTTTTATCGTAAATGACATTCCAGGCATCAAACTTGATGAAGATAATGGTGGTGTTATGATTGGGTTAACTCCGCAATTCAGAATTACTAATAGTATTGTTTTGACAGGTGATTTTACTATTATCAACAATGTTAGACAGCATTTATCATGGGATGGAGATTATTCTGCACAGGACAATAATTTATCAGGTTTAATGTACAATACTTCTTTAGGATTGACATTCGATCTTAGTAACAAGGAAAAGCATGCTGATTGGTATGTTGAAACTTCTAATAATGATCTTCAAAATGCGATTGATGAGAATAAGAAAAAACTTGATGAAATTGAATCTAAATTACAAGATACAGACAGAGACGGTGTTCCAGATTACTTAGATAAAGAGTCTAATACTCCTTCTGGTGTTGCGGTTAATACTAAGGGTCAATTTATTGATACCAATAATAATGGAATTGCAGATGAATTAGAGCCTAAAGACGGTAAGGATGGATTAAATACTTCGTTAGTTTCTAAAGAAGATGCTATAAAAGTTTTGATAGAGAAAGGTTATGTTAATGTCTTTTATGACTTAAACAAAGATCAACCAAATAGTGGTTCAACCAATAATGTTTATTACATTATCAAATTCTTAAAAGAATATCCTACTGCAAAGGCTAAGTTTGTTGGTTATGCTGATGTAAGAGGAAATGAAGAAGGTAATAAAGATTTATCTGAGCGTAGAGCAAAAAATTTACTCAATATAGCAGTAGATTCAGGTGTAGAATCAAGTCGTTTAGAGATTTTAGGAAATGGTGTTGATACTTCATTCCCTTCAAATACATCAATTGGATTAGATTTAGCTAGAAGAGTTACTATTATACTTGAATAATTTTAATTATTCAGGTCTATAATATGGTTGATTATCAATTAGTTATAAAATATTTTTAAATTTAGCTTGAAATCATAATAAACTGAATTTCACTTATTATGTTTTTATAAAAATTTTATAAAAAAATGATAAATTTATAAATCATTGATT
>DAINSR010000048.1:0-10831 GCA_036741255.1 Flavobacterium sp. | reverse complement strand
CAGCAACACAAATGCACTTGTTTGCTAATAACATTTGTGCTTCATTACCATTCAACTCATTTTGAGTGGCACATGGTAGTGCCACCTCACAGGCAACCTCCCAAGGATGTTTTTGAGCTATAAATTTTGCGTTTGGATATTTTTTTACATATTCTGATATTCGGGCAAAATCTATGTTTTTTAACTGCATAATATGTGCCAGGCGTTCTGCATCAATACCTTCTGCATCATAAATATACCCAGAAGAATCAGATGCAGTAACAACTTTAGCCCCTAGCTGGATTGCTTTTTCAATGGCATATTGTGCCACATTTCCAGATCCAGAAACTACAACTGTTTTTCCTTTTAGACTATCACCTTTAGTAGCCAACATACTTTGAGCAAAATACACCGTGCCATATCCTGTTGCTTCAGGCCGCATTAATGAGCCTCCAAAAGAAATACCCTTTCCTGTTAAAACTCCTGTAAACTCGTTTTGAAGTCTTTTATACTGCCCAAACATAAAGCCAACCTCTCTTCCCCCCACACCAATGTCTCCCGCAGGAATATCTGTATTATTACCAATATGTTTAGATAACTCTGTCATGAATGCCTGACAAAAACGCATAATTTCATGCTCTGACTTCCCTTTTGGATCAAAATCAGCCCCCCCTTTTCCGCCCCCCATAGGCAAAGTGGTTAAACTATTTTTAAAAGTCTGTTCAAAAGCTAAAAATTTTAAAATACTCAAATTTACAGATGGATGAAAGCGAATACCTCCTTTATAGGGACCTATTGCTGAATTCATTTGTATTCTATAACCTCTGTTTACTTGTGTGTTTCCTGCATCATCTGTCCATACTACTCTAAATATAATAATACGCTCAGATTCTACCATGCGTTCTAAGAGCATTTTGTTTTGATATTTTTTGTTTTTTTCAATGAAAGGAATAACCGTTTCTGCCACTTCTTTAACGGCTTGAAGAAACTCAGGCTCGTTTGGGTTTTTTTGGGCAACTGCATCAACAAATGATAAAATGCTTGTACTCATGTTTTAAGTGTTTTTTAATAGAGAAATCCAATACCAACTTATGGGCAAATATACATTTAATTGTGCTAATTATTTGTGGGAAATTCTTTTTTGAGGTGCTGTTTTCCCTTTATCAGCTACTTTGTGAAGCTGCTTTGTGAAAATTTGTGTAGTAGCTGTTTCACAAAAAGCATCTTGAAAACACAAAAGGCACAATTGAAAAGCGTATTGCTGAACACCTATAAAAATAAGTGTTCACAAACTTTTTTAAATTTTTGAATATAGTAAGATTTTAAAAGGAGATATCTACGATTGATGCACTCCAATAAAAACAATAAACACAAGTGAATAGAGTGTTTGTTTTTGAGATAGTTTTAGTTTGTAATAGATTTGCTTCGCCAGTTAGTGCAGTGCTATAGTGTCATTAAACACTTATAGAATTTATAAAATTTGCGAGCTAAATGATAATTCATTGAATGCCAATAAAATATGTTTTTATAAAGTAAACACCTGTAAATAAAAGGTCCTTCTATCAGCCTAGAGGCGGACAAGTATTTTTTATAAAAATAAATAATTATCAACATATAAAAGAAGCATTCTAAAAGTTAAGATTTTGTATTTACAAATTCATTTGGGAATCTAAACACTTCTAAAATTCAAATAGATAATTCAATCAACTAGCAATTTGAATTAATTAGAAGATTTTTTAATGAAATTTATTTCTTAATTTGTTTAAATTTAGGCTACTTTTGAATGAATTTAATTAAAAAAAATGAGAAATATAGTTGTAATAATCTCTTTTATTGTGTTTTCATTTCCCGCTATTAGTCAAACAAAAAGGGACATTGAAAAAATAACAAAAGATTATACTATTCAAAAACTTCAAAAAAAAGCTCTTCAGTTTAAAAAAGAAGAACAAGCACACAAGGCAAAAGCATTTAAAAAAGCAAAGAAAAGCAATAGACCCACACTTATTCAACTTCCAAATGGCAATATAGAAGAGTTAATGTATTTTACTACTGATGGCACTCCCATATATTATGCAACAGAAAACCTTAATGCAGCACTTTCAACCAGAACAAATCATTTGAATTCGGGTGGAAGCTTAAACCTCAACTTGAACGGTCAGGACATGGTAGCTCGAGTGTGGGATGGTGGCACCGTAAGAAGAACACACCATTTATTTGAAGGCAGAGTAACTACTATTGACGATTTTTCGGGTACTTTTTATAGTTCTCATGCCACACATGTTACCGGAACTATTCTAGCTTCTAATGCCTCAAAAAGCACAAAAGGGATGGCTTATGAAGCAACAGCTAGAACCTTTGACTGGAATTTTGACGAAACAGAAGCTCTTAATGAAGCCTTAGATGGCATGTTGCTTTCAAATCATTCTTATGGTATTCCAATAACTAGTTCTTCAGGAACAAGTTTACCCGCTTCGTTTATTGGGTCATATAATTTTGAAGCTAAAAATTGGGACGAAATTGCCTTTTTTGCTCCTTATTATTTGCCTGTCATGTCGGCAGGAAATTCTGGAAATGACAATGCAAATACTGATCCTATTGAGTTTGGTTTTGATAAATTAACAGGAAATAAAACCTCAAAAAACAGTCTTATAGTTGCCAATGCTCAAGATGCCGTTGTAGATACTAATGGCACTTTAATAAGTGTTGCAATAAATTCATCTAGCAGTCAGGGTCCCACAGATGATAGAAGAATAAAACCCGATATCACAGGAAACGGAACAACATTGTTATCTTCAACTGCCGAAAGTGACACTGCCACAGAAGTTTACTCAGGCACCTCCATGTCTAGTCCTAATGTGATGGGAACTTTATTGTTGTTACAACAGCACCACAAAAACCTCACAAATTCATTTATGAAAGCCGCTACCTTAAAAGGGTTAGCGTGCCACACAGCAGACGATGCCGGAAGTGCAGGTCCTGATGTGCTGTTTGGATGGGGTTTACTAAATGCAAAAAAAGCAGCAGAAACCATAACCAACAATGGCCTAAATACTTGGATTTCAGAAGAAAACCTAAACCAAAACCAATCTTATACTAAAACAATTTTTGCCTCAGGTACAGAACCTCTCATGGCATCTATTACTTGGACAGATGTGCCAGGACAGGTAAACAACTCGGGTATTATTAACGATCCAACACCTGCATTAGTTAATAATTTAGATATAAAAATTACAAAAGACGGATCAATTATTCATTATCCATGGCGATTGAGTGCTTTACCCTCTAATTTAGCTACCCGCTTTGATGATAATAATGTAGATACTATTGAAATTGTTACAATAGACAATCCTGAGGCAGATGCCTATACTATTACCGTAAATCATAAAGGTACTTTAGTAGATCAAAATCAAAACTTTTCATTAGTTATAACAGGAGTAGCTTCTCAATTCGCTTTAGTTTCTACATCAGATGATTTAACTGTATGCTCAAATAAAAATGCTGTTTACACCTTTGATTATAAGCAAACGGGCAATACCACCACTACTTTTTCTGCAGAAAACTTGCCTGCTGGTGCTGTGGCAACTTTTAGCCCCGCCTCATTAAGTTCAAACAGCGTAGTTACTATGACTATTTCAGGTTTATCTAATGTTATACCAAATAGTTATACTATTGGTATCAAAGGATATAACGGGATTGAGTCTGAAACACGATTTAAAAAATTAACGCTGTTTTCAGATTCATTTACACCTATTACTTTGGTTAATCCAGCAAATCTTCAACAAAATTTAGCTACCGCAATATTCTTAAAATGGGAAAACAGCCCCAATGCAAAATATTATATAGTCCAGGTTTCTACAACACCAAATTTTAATGACCTTTTAAAAAATGTAGTAGTAGATACTGCTAGTTATTTATTACAAGATTTAAATGAATTAACCACTTATTATTGGCGTGTTTTACCATCAAATGATTGCGGTACTGCCATTGAGTCTAGTGCCACAGTTTTTAGTTTTCAAACTGGTCAGTTATTGTGTGGTCAAGATTTTTTAGCAACTAATTTTTCAAATGCCACTATAGCAAACACCGCAAACAGCACCGCTAGTGTGCCAATAGAAGTAACAGGCAAAATTATAATAGGCGATTTAAATGTGATTTTAGATATATCACACACTTATATTGAAGATTTAACTTTAACTTTAACGGGACCAGAATCTATTGGGAGTCCCGTAATTCTGTTGTTTAGCGAACCTTGTGGTAGTTTTGAAAACATCAATTGTAATATAGACGATTCTGGAGGTGATTTTGTTTGTTCAACGACACCGCCAGGAATTTCGGGAACAGTAAAGCCTATAGATCCATTAAGCAGTTTAAACGGACTACCTGCAAGTGGCACCTGGACACTTACTGTAAATGATGCTTATAATGAAGACGGTGGCACTATTAATGCCGTTAAGCTTTCTTTTTGTAGTTTACAAGCTCCTTTGAGCAATGATGATTTTGCTTTATCAAAGGTAGATGTTTTTCCAAATCCGGCACAAAACGAAATTATAATACAGCTGAATACTATATTTGAGGGCGAAACAAACTATAATTTATTTGATTTTCAAGGAAGAAGCATAGTTGCAAAAAAATCAAATAACACTACAGAAAATATTGATATTAAACAACTTTCAGAAGGAATTTATTTACTAAATATTTCAAACAAATTTAATCAAACAACAAAAAAAGTTATTGTCAAAAGATAGTTTTTTGCAAGTATTAGTACTGATTTTTTGTAGCTGAGTTGGATAAAAAAAAAGAAACAGATTAGAACTGTCCCAAAATATAATCATAAAGATTTACAACATACCGCTTTAAAAAATATTGCTTACATTTAGATGAAGGAAACTAGCGGTATAAAAAAGATTGTAAAAACAAGTGAAAAATTATCTATTTTTCAGGATATTTTTTTTACAAACACTTGATTTTAAAAAACATATAAAAATGTTAGTTGGAATTTTAAAGCCGAGATTGTACTAAAAAAATGAAGTTAAACAAAAAACTAAAATAGAATGATTTTTAAAGTAACATTAGACAAAACTGCAAAACTTTTGACCGTTGGAATTACATCTGAATATTTGGTTAGTGTTAATAACTGCTTCTCTCTCATCTGCATCTTATGAATTAAATGAAAATTACGAAACTAAATCAAAATTTGACAGAGTCCATTAATGGCTGATTTTGATGCAAAAATAGTGAAAGTTAAATAGAAAATATATTCCAGCTTTTTCGTTGCGTGTACAACATAAACTTACCTTTTTTATTGTATTTTTAGCTTTCATTACAAAGTCTAATGCGTAATCTAAGTTAAACGTCAAAATGTCATTTTAAAATAATGGAATATTTTTTGATGATTTAAAAAAAATTAAAATTATCAATTATGGGAATGGATTATATGATTTTAGCAGGCTTAATTATGCTTGCAAGTTGGTTTGTGAGTAATAGACTAAAAAGTAAATTTGAATTTTATTCAAAACTGCAATTACAAAACGGCATGAGTGGTGCCGAGATTGCCGAAAAAATGCTTGCCGACCACGGGATTAGAAACGTTAGAGTTATATCTACACCAGGTAGATTAACTGACCATTACAATCCTGTTGATAGAACTGTTAATTTGTCAGAAGCGGTTTACAATCAAAGAAATGCTGCCGCTGCCGCTGTTGCCGCTCATGAAGTGGGTCATGCCGTGCAACACGCTCAGGCTTATAGCTGGTTAACATTGCGTTCACAACTAGTTCCTGTGGTTCAAATTGCATCTAATTTTGTGCAGTGGATTTTGTTAGCTGGAATTCTTTTAATAAATACTTTTCCGCAGTTATTACTCATTGGTATTGTAATTTTTGCGGCTACTACATTATTTTCTGTGGTTACATTGCCCGTGGAATATGACGCAAGTAATAGAGCATTAGCTTGGTTAGAAAACAAAAGAATGCTTACACAACAAGAACATCATGGTGCTAAAGATGCTTTAAAGTGGGCTGCTCGAACTTATCTTGTTGCAGCAATAGGAAGTATTGGCACTTTACTTTACTATGTTATGATTTACATGAATAGACGTTAATATATTGTAATTCATTATTTTACAAAAATCAGGTTCAAACCATGAGCCTGATTTTTTTGTTTAAAGCTGAATTTGTCGTTCAATTTGCTGGTCTAATGAAATAAATGTTTCTGTTCTTGAAACTCCATCAATAATTTGAATTTTTTTGTTTAAAATTTGCATTAAATGCTCATTGTCTTTACAAATAATTTTAACTAAAATACTCCAGTTTCCTGTGGTGTAATGACATTCTAAGACCTCTGGAATTTTTCTTAGTTCTTTAACTGCTATATTGTTATTTGCGGCTTTTTCTAAATAGATACCCACAAAAGCAACGGTGGTGTAGCCAAGTACTTTGTTGTTAATTATTATTTTTGAACTTTCTATTACACCTGATTGCTCAAGTTTTTTTAATCGCTGATGAATTGCGGCACCAGAAATTCCAATTTTATTTGCAATTTGAAGAATGGGTTTTCGGGCATCGCTCATTAATTCTCTAAGAATTTCTTTGTCAATACCGTCAATTTCTATGTGTAGCTGATTTATCTTCATCAGTTTGCTTTTTAAATTTCTGTGAACAATATATAACTTGCAATTGTATAAATGCGGTTTTCAAAAATAAAGATTCCTTTTGATTTGTGAATTAGATTATGGTTTTTATTTTTAGCTAAAATTAAAAATTGAGAATTTGTAACCGTAAATTACATTTGTTCAATAACTTTGTAAAAAAAAAGATGGCACAAAAAATTATCATTATTGCATTATCATTAGGTGTTTTGGCTATTGTTCTGGGGGCCTTTGGTGCACATGGTTTAAAAAAGTTTTTAAGTGAAGACCAGCTCACATCGTTTGAAACAGGTGTTAGATATCAAATGTATCATGCTTTATTTTTATTGTTTCTTGCCCAAACAAATTATATTACTGAAAGGCAAAAAATAATTGTTTTTTTAATTACGCTCTTAGGAGTTTTACTTTTTAGCGGTTCCATTTATCTTTTATCTACCTCAAATATTACAAATATAAAATCTAAATTTATTGGTCTAATTACGCCAATTGGGGGCTTACTTTTAATTTCTTCATGGATTTATTTATTATATTCTATTATTCAAAAAAAGTAGTTTCAAAGTGCAATTGGCATAACCTAAAAATTATGGTTCAAAAAGGTTAAAACAAAACCATTGACTAATATAAAAACCTATCTATCAAAGGTTTGTTTCAAGCATTCATAAAACTTTATCATTATAATCTGTGGAAGTAAAATTTCTTTACTATTTTTGCTCATAAAAACAAATTTACATGGCATATTCTTTTGAAAAATATAATAAACGACGGTTAATTTCATCTTACTTTTCTGTAGTTTTAAGTATATTTTTAGTATTATTTCTTCTTGGAACATTAGGATTATTTGTAATTAATTCAAAAAAAATATCCAATGATTTTAAAGAAAATATCCCCATGACGGTTTTTTTTAAAAATGAAGCAAATGACAGTTTACTGAGTGCTTTTGAGGTAGAGTTAAAAAATTCCATTTACATTAAACAGTATAATTATATTCATAAAGATAGTGCTGCAAAAAACAATGTTGATATTGTGGGCGAAGATTTCATGGAATTTTTAGGCGTTAATCCGTTACAAAATTCTTTTGATATTAATTTAAAGGGAGATTATGTCCAATCTGATAGCATAAAAAAAATTGAAACTAAAATCAAGCAGAACAAAATGGTTTCAGAAATTATCTATGATAAACAACTGGTAGATTTAGTGAATGAAAATGTAAGAAAAATAAGCTTTTGGTTGTTAATCTTAACAGGCGTTTTAACATTAATCGCAATGTTATTAATTAACAGTTCACTCAGATTATCAGTATATTCGCACCGATTTACTATAAAAACAATGCAAATGGTGGGTGCCACTAAATCGTTTATTAGAAAACCATTTATTTGGAGGGGTATAAAACTAGGTATTCTTGGTGCTGCATTTGCGGTTATTGCCTTGTTTACCTTAACATATTACATAGATTCAAAATTGCCTAACTTAGCTATTTTAAAAGATTATTTATCTTTAAGCATTATATTTATTGGTGTTTTTGCTGTTGGAATTTTTATTACGGGAGTGAGTACATATTTTGCCACACAGCGCTTTTTGAATTTAAAAACAGATGATTTGTATTAGTAAAAAAACAGATATTAACAAATGAAAAATCAAGAAAATAAACCCACGTTTTTGTTTGAAAAAATAAACTACATCATTCTACTGGTAGGATTAGGTATTATAGCTTTAGGATTTATCTTAATGGCAGGAGGAGGTACGGAAGACCCTAACACTTTTGATGCAGCTTCATTGTTTAGTTTTAGAAGAATTAGACTTGCTCCCACATTAGTTTTAGCGGGTTTTGGTGTTACCATTTATGCCATCATGAAAAACCCAAAGAAACAATAATTTATGGACATTTTACAAGCTATTATTATTGCCATAATTGAAGGTTTAACGGAATATTTACCTGTTTCGTCAACAGGACACATGATATTTGCTAGCTCTTATTTTGGAATTGAAAAAGAAGAATTTACTAAACTGTTTCAGGTTTCTATTCAATTTGGAGCTATCCTAGCAGTTGTAGTTTTATATTGGAAAAAATTTTTCGATTTCTCTAAGTTTCAATTTTTTATTAAATTATTCTTTGCAGTAGTCCCTGCATTAATTTTAGGGATGTTATTTGACGATAAAATTGAAGCCATTTTAGAGCATCCAACACCCATTGCAATTGTGCTTATCATTGGTGGAATTATTTTTTTATTCATTGATAAATTTTTTAAAAACCCTGTTGTTTTTAAAGAAGAAGATATTACTCTTAAAAAAGCAGTAAGCATAGGCTTTTGGCAATGTTTAGCAATGATGCCAGGCACAAGCCGTAGTGCTGCAAGCATCATTGGTGGTATGCAACAAGGACTAACCCGACAAGTTGCCGCTGAATTTTCATTCTTTTTAGCAGTACCCACAATGCTTGCTGTTACTGCATATTCTATCTTCTTAAAATCGTATGACTTAAGCGGTTTAAAAGGATATGAATTGGTTTTAAAATCAACTGAAAACACAAAGATGTTTATCATTGGAAATATTGTGGCCTTTATTGTAGCAATTTTAGCTATAAAATTTTTTATTGAAATCATTAAAAAATACGGCTTCAAGCCTTGGGGTTGGTATAGAATTATTGTTGGAATTCTTTTGCTGGCCTATTTTAATTTTTATAAACAATGACTGCAGAGGAAATTTTAGATGGAAAGGTAATTTTAATTGACAAACCTTTAAAATGGTCATCATTTCAGGCTGTAAACAAAATAAAATATAGTTTAAAAAATAAGTTTAATTTACCCAAAAAATTTAAAATTGGTCATGCCGGAACGCTTGATCCATTAGCAACAGGGTTACTCATTATTTGTACAGGAAAATTTACTAAAACCATAAGCGAAATTCAGTCGCAACCAAAAGAATATACTGGCACTTTTGTTGTAGGTGCCACAACCCCTTCTTATGATTTAGAAACATCCATAGACAATTACTTTACAACTAGTCATATTTCAGAAGCCTTAGTACTAGATACTACAAAGAAATTTATTGGTGAAATAAATCAAAAACCACCCGTATTTTCTGCTATTAAAAAAGAAGGGAAACGCTTATATGAACACGCAAGAGAAGGAACTTCGGTAGAAATTGAATCAAGAAAAACTACCATTTACGAATTTGAAATCACCCGAATACAACTACCCGAAATTGATTTTAGAGTAGTTTGTAGTAAAGGAACATATATTCGATCTTTAGCGTTTGATTTTGGTTTAGCATTAGAATCTGGAGCTTATTTATCAAAACTATGCAGAACAAAAATTGGAGCTTATTCCTTAAAAAGTGCTATTGCTCCAGACACATTTGAAAACACTTTTTAATACATGTTTTACTTAAAGTTGCATTTATTAGCATAATTTAAGATATGAAAAAAATCATTTTGCTTTTTTTTGTTTTTTCAGGCCAGTTATTTTCGCAAAAAGTAATCTTAAAAAGTGGCGATATTCTTTTTCAATCTTTGAATTGTGGTTCTCTGTGTGATGCTATAAACAGGGTTACATCTGGCTACAAGGGTAATGATTTTAATCACATAGGGTTAGTTATTAAAGAAAAAGACTCTTTATTTGTAATGGAAGCAGCAGAAACATCCGTAAAAAAGACGCCTTTAGCCTTGTTCAAATCATATACAACAAACACAATATTTGTTGGTAGATTAAAGCCTAAATACAGAAAACTTATTCCACAAGCTATAGCGTTTTCTTTGCAACAAATAGGTGTGGAGTATGATCATGAATATCGATATAACAATCAAAAATATTATTGTTCAGAACTTATATATGACGCATTTTTGTTTGCTAATAAAAAACCTTTTTTTCAATTATATCCCATGACGTTTAAAGAACCCAATTCTCAAGATTTCTTTAAAGTATGGGAGGCATATTATCAAAATTTAAACACAACAATTCCTGAGGGAGAACTGGGTTGTAATCCGGGCGGAATATCTATTTCTAATAAACTAAAAATTATTGGAACATTAGATTAAGATTTTATTACTTGCACTCAAATATTGTAATAATTGACTTTATCAAATTGTTTTAGTTCTTATTGCCATTTTGTCTAACAGTTGTTAGTTAAAAGTTACTTATTGAAGTGATTTAAACTTTTCCATTTGCTAAAAAATTTGTCTTTTGCACCCACTTTTTGCCTTTTTTTCGT